>JBFWRA010000010.1:0-13919 GCA_050249155.1 Isosphaeraceae bacterium
GCTCGAAGGCCGTGAGATCCTCGGAGCCAAACGTCGAGCGGTGGCGCGAGGTCTGCGATGGATCATCTGGTTTCTGGTGCCGCTCTGGTTGGTTGGCGTGATCTGTGGCGCGCTCCACCCACTCGGCGTAATCCTCGGCGCGGTGGATCTCGCGCTGGCGATCTGGCTGAGCCTGTGTCTGGGCCTGTGGCTCGGAATCCGGCCCTGGGCAACCTCGACGGCGATCTCCGCGTCCTCTTACGGAGCGCTGGCGATCACGGTCTTCCACGTTTTTTACTTGTGGATGGTTTTGGAGCCAGCCCGGGCGATCTCCTGGGGATACGCCGAATTCCGACCGGTCCCGCGTCTCTTGATCGTCGCCGGTTTGGTCCCCATCCCACTGGTCACGGCGCTGCTGGCCCATGCCATTTCAAGGCGAGCCTTCGACGGGTTCGATCGGTACGTCAACCGACCGTGCCGGGGTGGAAGCACGGTGAGCCGGTGATCCGCCGCGACCGGGGCAGCCGTCCTTGGCTGCGCGGGCCATTCCGGATCGTACCGGAGCCCTCCCGGAGAATGTTCGCGGGGCCATGGATTTCGAGTGGGATGATGGAAGTATGAGTGCGTCGCGAGGGGGGAAAGCTGTTCTGGATCGTTGATCCGCGGACTGTAGCAGTCCGCCGTCGAGGCGTCAATCAGTCAGCGGACTCGGGCGATCGCTTCGGGACGGTTTCGCGCGTCTCGGTTCGACGAGCGGGACGTACCGCCGTCACCGGCGCGGGCACCTCGAAGAGCACGCCGTTCCTCCTGGAAAGGACCCGGAAGCGGGCTTCGCCGTCAGGCGTCGTCTGGATCGCGACCCGGGGATTTCCCTCTCCGTCGACGACGTTCAGCCCGGGGAATCCGCCCGGCAAGATCACCGCGGAAAGCCGCAGGTTCTCGTCGGAATCGCGGAGGCTCAGGCCGTGGGCGCCGTCGGGGCTCGCGTCGAGCACGACCCGGGCTTTCCCCTTCTCGTCTCGTAGGTTCAACGTCGGTCCGCCGTCTTGCTGAATCGTCAGGCTGGCGCGAGTCCGGCCGCTCTGGTCGTTGAGGACCAGTCCCGGCCTGCCACCGCCGCTGACGGCCAGGCCCGCCTCCGCCTTCTGGGTCTCGTCGAGCAGGCGAACCCCCGGGCTGCCGTTGGGGGCGACGCTGATCTGAAGCCGAACCCTTCCCTGATCGTCGGAGAAGACCAGCCGGGGAGAGTGGTCCTCACCCATGGCCAGGCGGGCGCGCTCACGACCCTCGGCATCCCTGACGACGAATCGACTCGCCTCGACCACCGTGGCGCGAACCGAGACGTCCCCCACCTGCGCCGAGGCCCCCACCAAAGCGATCAACCCGACGCTCGCCACCGCGACGGAGAGCCACCGGCGTCCCCCCCGACGTTCCCGAACCAGCCGCTCGGTCAGCCCCACCAGACGCTGGTTCTCACTCTCCAGCCGGTCCAGGCGCTCCAGGATCGGAACAAGGTCGAGAGCCAACTCCGGCTGTGCGCTCGGGACTGGGGTCTCCATCGTCGCGTCCCTCCTGGAAGCGTGCCAAACCCTGGTTGATCCCCCAGTTCCCACCGCCAGGACAAATCTCCCTCGACGGGCCTGGGGGCATGGCCCAAGGGCGAAGCGTAACCTCGTTTCCTTTCCATTACCAGCGCGACCTGGCACGAACCCGGCCATATTAGAGCCCTCGCCCTCGACAGGAGAACACAAGCTCTGGACACTCGTCACACTCCCGTCGAGCCAAATCCCCCATTCGCCCCAATCCGTGTATTCCCATCGATGCGGTTCTCCTGAATCCTGGGAAAAACCCGGAAGTTCGACAGGACCGCGCGCCGATGGAAGAACTGTCGCGATCCGAACCGCACGGTCGAACGGGGGTGTGGTCGGGTGGCTCAGGCCGAAGGGCGATCGCGGTGAGGCTCCCCTTTGGGAGCGGTCTCACCTGACCATGTCGCCGGAGTCTTCATCCCCGGGAAGGGTCTGTTCATGGAAGCGCGAAGGTTCTTTTCGGGTCAGGACGACAGGGCTCGGCGGCGGGATTCGGTGAAGGTGGCGCGCCGGTCCTCGCCAGCGGTCGAGAACCTGGAAAACCGGCAGTTGTTGACGGGCGTGATCATGGACGTGGCGACGCTGCCCAGCGCCGTCAGGATCGGTCCGATGGCGGTCAACACCGACGGCGCGATCTGGTTCGCCGAGCGCAACGCCGACGGTTCCGGCGTGAACCAGATCGCGAGGCTCACGCCGGGCGGCTTCCGCTCGGAGTTCACCCTCCCCGAGGCCGCGACTCCCAGGACGATCGGCGCCATCGCCCCCGACGGCCAGGGCTCGATGTGGCTGACCGCGTCGAGCCCAGATCCCACCGACGGCGCGTCGGCGGGTCAGGCCATGGTCGGCAAGATGGACGAGAAGGGGGTCTTGACCGAATTCAAGGTGACCTCGCCAGGGGACCGGCCCGGCTCGGCGGTCGCCGCGGCCGACGGCGGCCTCTGGTTGGCCGTCACCCGCGCCAAGGGCTCGGCCTCGATCCTCAAGGTCTCCTCCGACGGCACGCCCACGGAGTTTCCCGTCGACGGGGCGAGTTCCCTGACCTGGCTGACGCTCGGCAAGGACGGGGACCTCTGGTTCGTGGACGGTCAGAAGATTGGCAGGATGACCAGCGAGGGAGAAATCCGCCGGTTCGACCTTCCCGCCCCCGCGGACGACTCCGTGATCGACCTGAGCAACGCCCACCTGACTCTCGCTGGCGACGGCAACGTCTGGTTCCTTGGCCTCGGTGGGCTGAACCGAATCGACGCCAACGGCGAGGTGAAATCCTATCCGGCTCCCACGACGACCCTCACCAGCCTGAGCAGCGCCTCCGACGGCAACCTTTGGTTCTCGTTCCTTCCGCCGGAGACCGGCCCTTACTCCGATTCTCCGGGCGCCATGGTGGCGAGGATGACGCCCGACGGACGCACGACCGTCGTGCCCGAGCGCGTCGATGACACGGGAAACCCCGTGCTTAGGATGGCCTCCGGCCGCGACGGCGCGATCTGGCTCGACGAAGGGGGAACGATCCTCTCCAGGCTGAGCCTCGCCAGCGTGCCGAGCTTCACCGCGCCGATCATCCGGCCCACGACGCCTCGTTACCTGACGACCGTTCCGGGTCGGCCGGTCGAGGGAACCATCGTCTCCTTCGTGCCCAATCTCGCCGAGGCGACGCCCCGCACCTACACGGCGACCATCGACTGGGGAGACGGCACGATGGAGTCGGCCTCGATCGTTCGCAATTCGAGCGGGGGCTACGAGGTCATGGGCACACACCTCTACGAGGGGGAACCCGGCGACTGGAAGGATATCCGCGTCTCGGTTCAGGACGACAACGGCGGAGTCTCCCTGATCTTCAATCGCGTGAACATCCAGGACCCGACTCCGACGCCAACCCCGACGCCAGCACCCACGCCCACGCCGATCCCCCCGCGCCTTGGCCCGACCAATCCCGCGATGGGACCCTGGCGAACCTTCCCCAATCGCCCGGCGCGACCCAGCGTCCCTCAGAACCCGACGCTGACGCCCCCGCCGGTGACGCCGACGCCGACTCAGACGCCGACTCAGACGCCGTCCGCGCCTCTCGTGACGAATCCGAGCACCCCGCTCCCCGCCGGGCATCTCACCCCCACGAACCCGACGCCAGGCACCACGTCGCCGATCACTCCAGCGCGTCCCACGGCGACCTCCCCCGCCACGGACCCCTGGAGCCCCTACCGACGCCCCGGCCTGCTCAACGAGACCCTCTATGCCGGCCGGATGCCCAGAAGCCCGCGACGAGGACCGCAAGTCCCCAGCCAGCGTCCGCTCCTGATCGTCGGTCAGGCCACGCCTCGGGGACCGATCGCCCGGTTCCCCCAGGTCCGCCCAGGGGCTCGGCTGCCTCGCCGCTAAACCTCTCTACTGAAGAAAAAGCGTCCCCGACTCCCGCGGCCAGGCAAGGAGGCCCAACCGCGGAGGCCGGGGACGCGGCTTTTCGGTTGAATCCGTCCCCCGCGCGCGCAAGAATCCAACGCGGCTCGCGAATCACTCCTGAAGGTCGAGCGGGAATGGGTTCGTTTCGCAAACGAGTGACCTCGCCGAGCGGCGACCGACGCGACGGCTCGCTCAGGCCGACACATGAGTTGAAATTGAGGCCGTCATGACTGAAGAGATCGCGAGGACGATTCTTCTCGTCATCACCACGGTGGCCGGGCTCTTCTGGCTGGTGACGACGTCCTGGTTTCTCAGCCTGGTACGATCCGCCAACGCGGAGCCGACTCACGAACTCGACGACCTTCCCCGCGAATCGGCGCGCCCGCGCGATCGACGGGGAATCGCGGGAATTCAGGAAGTGAAGGGCGCTCCCGAGCAACTGGCGGAGTCCCTCGCCCGGGACCTCGGCAGGCACGGACTCAACGGAGTCCCCGTCCGGATCCTCGAAGCCGATCGAACGCGGGTCCGCTTCGAGGTGATGGGAAACCCGAGCCTCTCTCGACGCCCGGGAATGGCTACCGGCAAGCCGAGGCGAGGGGAAGTCGAGTTTCGGCGAGGAAAGGGAGGGGCGTCGCTGGCCGAGTACTGGATGGAGGCCGGCGCGAGCCGGGGACTCCTGGTCGCGGGGGGTGTCTTCTCAGCCCTGGGCCTGGCGGCCCTGGTCCTCGGCTTCTGGGCGATCAGCACCTATGTCGTGCCTAGCCCCAAACTCGCGGTGCGCGGGCAGGTCGTCCAGATGGTCCAGTGCATCCACTTCCTCTGGCCCCCCTGGCTCTTCGGCTTGCTCTACAAGTCAATCAACGGAGCGCTGCGGCGAACCCTGGAGACCCGGATCGCCAACCTCCCCTTCGTTTGATCGGGTTCGCGCGACGATCGTTTGAATTGGCCTTCGGTCTCACTTCGCGAGCGACCGGACGCGGACGTTCCGGAAGGCGACGGGGCCGTGATCCCCTTGCAGGAGGATCGGGCCGGTCGGGCGCTCCTGGTTCCGCCAGACGTGCCCGGTGGGGGTGGGGACTTCCCGATCCTTCTGGACGACCTGGCCATTGAGCGTGACCGTGACGAAACGGGCGCTGGCGGTCTTCTTCCCCTCGGCGTCGAACCTCGGGGCGAGGAAGACGAGGTCGAGGGTTTGCCATTCACCGGGGGGCTTGCAGGCGTTGACCAGCGGAGGGTGACCCTTGTCGATATGGCGATACCGTGGAAGGAGTTCGGCCCTCGGGTAGACGCCCCCGCAGTGGCTGGCGGTCAAGGTCTTCGCGTCGTGGCTGTCATGGATCTGAATTTCGTAGACTCCTTCAAGCTACACGCCCGAGTTCGAACCCCGGGGCACCATGAACTCCAGGTGAAGCTCGACGTCGCCGAAGCTCTGGGACGTCGTCAGGTTCGCCGCCCGGCCAAGGTCGCCGTTGAAAAAGATCCCGACTCCCGGCGAGCCCGCGAGTTTCCGCTCGTCGCCTGGCTTGAGCGCGACCTGGCCGACGGTCTCCCAACCCGCCTTCACACCCTCCCAGGCGTCGAGTGAGGAGAGATCGATCCAGGCGTCCTCGTCGCCGGCCAGGACCGAGGGAACACGGATTTGAAGGGTCAGGACCAGCCCCAGGATCAGGAGAAGACGGGCCAGGGCTGGCCGTCTTGGGATGGAAGTGGGGTCGCACATTTCCAACTTCTCCGGAAGAGTCTGGACTGGGTCTTGTTCGCGGTCGCCCCACCGACGGAGGAGATGGCTAACGATCGTACATTCAGCCGCCAGGAAAGCAACCCGGCGAACCGGTGGACGGCCTTGGCCGTGTGGGCGTTTCGAAAAGTTGGTGGGATATCTCGTAGAACAGGACCTTCCGATGTATCCGCCCGGATTTCGTCGTCATCCGTGCACGGAGGGTCCCCATGCATGCCGCTCCACCGCTCGACGTCTCACAGCGGGAACAGGCCGATCGCATTGACGAGGCCCTCATGAAGGCCGCCGCCATCGACCTCCGGGTCCTCGCCGACTTGCTTGCCTCCAGGCCCGATGAGAAGCTCTTGGGCAAGACCGCATTTCAGGTCCGCGACGCGGTCCACGACCTCGGCGCCCTGGCGCTCCAGGCCGCTCTCGACGAACGGAAAAAGGGGGGCACCAGGGTTCCAGCGTAGCCTGCGGCCGTGGGGCCGACGCCCGGTTCGTCGGTTACCGATCCAGGGAATGCTCTGTCCGCTCGGCTCGATCCAGCCCACGCGTGCCTACTCCCATCGCAAGCACCGCGGTCAGGGCTCTTGCCCCCAGGACGCTCGGTTGGGCTTCGGCGACGGCGATCTGACGCCAGGCGCCGCCGAACTGGTCAGCCTCCTCGGCGTGACCGAAAGTTTCGAGACCGCGGCCGAGAATCTCCTCCCCCGGGGCCGCGGCTCGCGGGTCAGCGCGTCCACGGTGCAACGCGTCACCGAGGCCGCCGGCACCGCACTGGGGGCGTCGCCCGCAGGCCAGCGCGGTCTTCGGGCCAGCCCGCGCCGGGGCCTGGCACCAGGACGCCGAGGGTCGGACCCGCGCCTACGTCTCGCTCGACGCCACCGACGTTCGGCAGCGGAGCCCCCACGGCGGTTCCGCCGAGGGGCGAATGGCGACGGTGGCGATGATCGACAACCCAATCCCCGAGGAGGCCGATCGCAAGGCCGTGACCCGTCCGACCTGGCAGGCGCGGTATCTGGCGACCCTCGACGGCGCCGCGGCGCTGGATCGCCTTGAGCGACGGCGGCTCGGGGCTGGAGGATTGGCCGCAGGTCCACTTCCCACGCCTCGACGCGGTGATCCTTGACTTCCACCACGTCTCGGAATACCTCGACAAACTGGCCAAGGCCTGGGACGGCGCCGGGACCGCGGAGGCCGAGGCTCGACACGCGGCCTGGGCGCACACCCTGAAACACGGGGCCAGTGGAGTCGGCGTGCGGGACGGTGATGGGTCAACGCCTGAAAGAAGCCGGGATGCGCTGGCGCGAGCCCGGCTCGGACGCGGTCCGCCGCATTCGCGCCTTGCACCTCCGCGAGGACGGCGAATGGGACCCCTTCCAGGTCGAACGCGGAAAGGTGGCATCGCCCCCACAGAAAGGCTACCTACTTCAAAGATGCGCACACGTGATGGACCATGGGGCCTCGTGGAAGGAACGGCTGAGACGACGTGGGTGGAGTTTGTCGAAGCGAGGGCACGTCCGAACCGAGAGCGGATCGCATGGCCCGATCACCTCGCCCTGACGGTGGTGAACCAGGCCGACATTTGTGACTGCGCAAAGCTGGAAATACAGGGTTTTCAGGAGGTTTGGAAGGTCTTGGTGGGATCTCGGACGATTCCGGAGCGATCGCGCGGGGCTTTTGTCGGGTCGCTTGAAACCGCAAGCATTGGCCCTTTAGAATGAGGTTGTCGATGACCCTCGTGCCGGTGGACACACGAGGGTCTTGGTCCGATTTGTTTTATGACCTTGTCCCAAGCTCCCAATCCGTCGGCCGGTCGATCGACGTCGGCCGTTCCGCCGCCACGTCGAGGAAGACCTCCACGCATGTCTACCGCCGGAGACCGGATCACCCAGCTTCTCGAGGAATTCCGTCACTCGCACGACGTGATGGTGAACGAGCTGGGGAAAGTGATCATTGGACAGCGGGAGGTGATCGATCAGCTTCTCGCGGCGATCTTCACCAGGGGGCACGTGTTGCTGGTCGGCGTTCCCGGGCTGGCCAAGACCTTGATGGTCAGCTCCGTGGCCCGAATCCTCGACGTCGGTTTTAAACGGATCCAGTTCACTCCCGACCTGATGCCGTCGGACATCACCGGCACGAACGTCCTGGAGGAACCCGAGGCGGGCCGCCGGGCGTTCCGGTTCGTCCAGGGCCCGATCTTCTCGAACATCATTCTCGCCGACGAGATCAATCGAACCCCGCCAAAAACCCAGGCCGCCCTCTTGCAGGCCATGCAGGAGCGGGAAGTGACCATCGGTCAGGAGACGCTGCCACTTCCGGACCCCTTCTTCGTGATCGCGACTCAAAACCCGATCGAGCAGGAAGGGACGTACCCGCTTCCCGAAGCCCAGCTTGACCGTTTCATGTTTGACATCCGCGTCGGGTATCCCACCCTGGAAGAGGAGGAGCGGATCCTCGCCAGCACCACGCGCGGAGAATCGGCCGAACTGGGTAAGGTGCTCTCTGGCAAGGCGATCCTGAACCTTCAAAAGCTCGTGAATTCGGTGCCCATCTCGGAGTACACCGTCAAGTACGTGGCGAGGCTCGTTCGTTCCACCCGGCCGTCCGACGCGCTGGCGCCTCAGTTCATCAAGGAACTGGTCGACTACGGGGCGGGGCCTCGGGCGGGACAGAACCTCATTCGCGCGGGCAAGGCGCTCGCGGCGATGGACGGCCGGTTCAGCGTCTCACTCGACGACGTCCGGAAGGTCGCGATCCCGGTCCTGCGGCACAGGATCAGCGTGAACTTCCAGGCTCAGGCCGAGGGGCAGTCGACCGAGGATATCATCAAGCGGCTCCTCACCGAAGTGAAAGAACCGGACATCTCGAAGTACGAACGGCGAGGTCGAGAACCAGTGCCCGACGGGCGTTGACCCGACCGACCCCGCCGCGCCGAGCACACGAACCACCGGGGAACCTCGCATTGGCCGGAACGGCGGAACGTTATCTGAAGCCGGAAGTGATCCGCCAGGTCGCCAGGCTCGACCTGCGCGCGCGGTTCATCGTCGAGGGGTTCATCTCGGGTTTGCACGCCAGCCCGTTCCACGGCTTCTCCGTGGAGTTCTCCGAGCACAGGAAGTACACCTCGGGCGACAACATCGCGGACATCGACTGGAACGTCTTCGCGAAGACGGACAGGTTCTACATCAAGAAGTTCCAGGCCGAGACCAATCTGACGGGTTATCTCCTGATGGACCTCTCCGGGTCCATGGGTTACACCTACCGCCAGGAGATCACGAAGTTCGAGTACGGCATCAGCCTCGCCGCGGCGCTGAGCTACTTGATGATCCATCAGCAGGACCCCGTCGGCCTGATCGCGTTCGACCAAAAAGTGATCCAGAGCCTCGCGCCCAAGAGCAAGCGAACGCAACTGGCGAACATCCTGGCGATGCTGGCCAGGCTGAAGCCCGGGGGCGAAACCGAGATCGCCAAGAGCCTGCACCAGGCGGCGGGCATGATCCGCCACAAGAGCCTCGTGATGGTGTTCAGCGACCTGCTGGGGGACTACGAGCCGATCCAGAAGGCGCTCCACCGTCTGAGATTCGCGGGTCACGACGTGATCCTCTTTCACATCCTCGACGAGGCCGAGGCCCTCTTCCCGTTCGACGGAATGCTCGAAATGGAAGACAACGAGACCCACGAGACGTTGCTGGTCGACGCCGACGGGATCAAGGCCGACTACCTCGAGGAGGTGGCGGAGTTCCAGGGCAGGTACCGTCGCGAGTGTCAGAACGCCCGGATCGACTACGTTCCGTTACACACCGGCATGCCGTTCGACAAGGCGTTGATGAGCTATCTGTTGAGCCGCCAGGGCCGCGGTTGATCCGCGACCGCGGCCGAGGTCACGACCCATACCGACGGGGCAGGCGACATGGAGATCGGGCTCGTTCATGCCGGAATCGCCGCGGGAGCCGCACTCGCGGCGCTGCCGGTGATCCTGCATCTTTTCATGCGGCAAACGCCGAAGAAGGTGGTCTTCCCCGCGCTCCGCCTGATCCGCGAACGCCATAAGCGTTCCAAGAAAAAACTCCGGGTCAAGAACTGGCTTCTGCTTCTGGCGAGGATGGCGCTTCTCGCCCTGATGGCCCTGGCGCTGGCGCGACCGACGCTCAAGACCGAGGCGTCCCTCGGCGACCAGGAAGTGCCCACGGCGATCGGCCTGGTCTTCGACACCAGCCTCTCGATGGGTTACACCGAGCGCGACAAGTCCCGGCTCGACGAGGCCAAGGACCTCGCCGGTGAAATCCTGAGCAAGACTCCGTCGTCCAGCCTGATCTTCGTGATCGACTCCGCGGAGCCGGGCGTGCCGCCGGGGCTCTCCCCGTCCGCCGCCCTCAAGCGCATCCAGGGGCTGGCCCTGCGTCCCACCACGCGCCCGCTCAACGTCGCGGTCGGACAGGCGTTCTCGGCCGTCGCCGAGATCGATAAGCCCCGGCGCGAGGTTTACGTGATGACCGACCTCGCCCGCACGGCCTGGGATCTCGATTCGAACGTCGAAGCGCTCGAAAAGGCGGAGAAGGCGAAAATCGGCACGTACGTCCTGCGACTCACCCCCGCGGAAGTGAGAAACACGGCGGTCGTCGATGCCAGGCCAGCCTCCGGCGTGGCGATCGAAGGGGAACCCGTCGAGGTCAGGACGCGGATCCGATCGGTGGGACCAGCGGTCTCCCGCGTGGCGGAACTCCGTCTCGACGGCGTCGTCCGCGAGAAACGAAGCCTGGAGATCCCCGCCAACGGCGAGGTCGACGTCCGCTTCACAATCCCCAAGGTGGACGCCGAACCTTCCCCACATCAGGGAGAGGTTCGCATTCTCGGAGAACCCGACCCGCTCGCCTTCGACGACGTCCGCTATTTCTCGTTCCAGGTCAAACCCGCCATTCGCGTGCTGGTGGTGGCCGACGAATCGATCGACACCCGCTTCATCGGCGACGCGATCGATCCCGACCCCGCGGTCCTCGGCCCGGGAACGCCCCGGCCCTATCGCGCCGACAGGATCAAGACGTCGGAGTTTCTCGAAAAATCGGCGCAGATCGCGAATCAATATCAATGTGTTTTCCTGAACAACGTCTCCGAATTGAGCGACGCCGAATGGGGTCGGCTGGGCGGGTTCGTCAGGGCGGGCGGCGGGCTGGTGGTCGCGCTGGGCGGGAAGACTCTTCCGTCGAGCTACCAGGGGGCGACCGCCAGCCAGGTCCTGCCCGCGGTACCCGATCGGGCCACCACGCCCAAACCCCCGACGACCTTCGGCCAGGTGGCCGACTACACGCATCCGCTTTTCGGCCGTTACTCCCGCGAACTGGACGACATGCTGGCCTCCATCCCCGTGTCGCGCTACTGGAGCGTGCTTCCCCGCGAGGGAACGCGCGTGTTGCTCTCCTACGCGGACCAGGCCCCCGCGCTGCTGGAACGGACGTTCAAGGGCTCGCGGATCGGTCGCGTCCTCCTCTGGACCACGCCGCTCTCGCGACGGTCGGACCCCGAGTCGAGGGACGCCTGGAACGAATTTCCTCTGGATATTCTGGGATGGTCGTTCGTCTATTTGATGGATCAGTCCGTGGCGTATCTGACGGGGGCCGGCGAACGGGAATGGGACGTGGAGGCGGGGCGCGACGTCGCCTTGCCGCTCGATCCGGCCAAGCGTTCCAAGAGCTATCTCCTTCAGGGACCAGACGGGAAGTCGCAGGCCAGGCTGGCCCCGACCGCCTCGGGCGATCTGTTGCTCGTCGTCGCCCCGGAACAACTCGGGCACTGGAAGGTCTCCGGCGAGACCGAGGCCGGCGGCAGGGAGACCTTTGGCTTCAGTGTGAACGGCCCGGTCGCCGAGTCGCAATTCACCCCGCTGGAAACCGCCGACCTGGACAAGCTTTTCGGTGACAAGTCCCGTTACGCCCTGGCCGACAGTCCGAAGGGGTTGAGAGACGTGGTGACGACGACGCGCGTCGGTCGCGAACTCTTTCCATGGATCATGCTGATGATCCTCGTGATCGTGACCGTCGAATCGATGCTTGCGAACAGGTTCTATCGCGAGACGACCGCGCAGACGCTTCAACCTGGACTGAAACCCGTGACCTGACCCGATCGGGACCGATCCCGTCCGATCACCATTGGCCGATCCGTGTGAGAACGTTGGGATTTCCGCCGGGGGTGTGTTCCGTGTTCAGCGTGACGTTCAACCCGATCGGATCGTGGCCCGTGGTGGCGGTCGCCTCGGCGCTGGTCGCCGGGCTGACGCTCTGGGCCTACCAGGGACGCATTCGCGCCACGACCGGCGCCTGGCGCTGGGTCGCGCTGGGGCTTCGCCTGTTCGCGGTCATCCTCTGCCTGATCGCCGCGCTCCGGCCCTCGATCGTTTTTCAGGAGAAGCGCAAACAACCCGCCTCGATCCTTTTCCTGGTCGACGACTCGGAAAGCATGAAGATCACCGACGAGGTCGGCGGACAAAGCCGTTGGGACGCCGCCCGTCGAACCATCGCCCTGGCTCGCGAGGCCACCGGAAAGCTCGACGACGTCGCGGTGAAGTTTTATCGCTTCAATACTGGTTTACGCGAAGATCCCGAGCGATCCGAATCCGATCCGGGCCCCACGGGACGCGAGACGGCCATTGGAGCCGCGATGCGGGAGGCGGTCCGCAGGGAGACCGGGACGAAGGTCGCCCAGGTCTTCCTGCTCTCCGACGGCTCGAACAATTCGGGAGTCGCCCCCCTGACGGTCGCCAGGCAACTCCAAGGTCAACAGGTGCCGATCGTCACCGTCGGGTTCGGCTCCGAGACCGCCGGCTCGAACTCCCGGGACCTGGCGATTCGAGATCTGATCGCGGGGCCGACCGTCTTCGTGAAAAACCAGATGCAAGTCCGCGCGACGCTTCTGGCCCGGGGATTCGCCAACCAGACCCTTGACCTCGAAATGCTCGTGGAGGGTCAGGACCAGCCCGTGGCCACTCAGCGCGTCAAGGTGCCCCAGGGGGCCGAGGTCATTCCGGTCACCGGCCTGAAGTACGTCCCGCAGACTCCCGGCGAGAAGAAGATCACCCTGCGCGTGAAACCCAAGGAAGGGGAGCTCGTCCCGACGAATAACGAAATGAGCACCTTCGTTCGTGTGCTCAAGGGAGGATTGAACGCGCTGTTCGTCCAGGGCCCGCATTCCCCCTGGGAACAAAAATTCTTCATGAGGGCCGTGGCCAGCTCGCCGGACGTCCAGGCGGACCTCAAGGTGATCCGGGGCCGAAACGCCCAGGGCGCGACCGACCTCTCGGATGAGGATTTCGTTTCCGGCAAATATGACGTTTACGTTCTGAGCGATTTACCCGCGGACTTCCTCACTCCCACGCAACAGGCCCTGCTCGCCCGCTCGGTGGAGCGGGGCGGGGCGGGGCTCATCATGCTGGGGGGCCGCTCCAGCTTCGGCGCGGGGGGTTGGGGATCGACCGAGGTAGGCCGGATCCTCCCCGTCAGCGTCCGCCCGTCCGACGGCCAGATCGAACCCGAGGGGGGGGTCAGGTTCATCCCCAATCGATTGGGACTCGAAAACTATTTGATGCAAATCGGCCCGAACTCCTCCGAGTCCGCGAGACTTTGGAGCCTGCTCCCCCCGCTGGCGGGGGTCAATCGGTTCGGTCCACCGAAGCCGAACGCGATCGTCCTGGGTCAGACGCCTGGCACGCCCGGAGAGCCGATCATGGTGGGCATGGAGGCGGGCGCTGGCCGCACGCTGGCCTTCGCGGGTGAGACCTGGACCTGGCCCCGCTCATCCGACGAGGGCCGGACGGCTCATCGGAAATTCTGGCGACAGGTCATTTTCTGGCTGGCCCACAAGGAGGATCAGGGGGAGAGCGAGGTCAAGCTGACGCTGGATTCGAGGCGGATCGCCGTCGGCCAGAAGCTGGAAGTCAGCGTGAGCGCGAAGGACGAGAAGGGAGTGCCCTTGACCGGGCTGACGCTCGATCTCAAAGTCGAGCGTGAGGAGACCGAGGGGCCGAAGTTCTCCGAACCGCTGGATCCGTTCCTTCGCGGGGACGACTGGCAAAGCACGTTCTACGCGACACAAAGCCCTCCCGGTAGCTATCGCGTGACCGCCGTGGCGACCCGCGCGGGGCAGGAGATCGGTCGCGATAGCGCTCGATTCATGATCAATCAGGACGATCGCGAGCTGGAAAACCCGGCCGCCGACCGGGCGCTGCTGCGCAACCTCGCCGA
>JBFWRA010000011.1:0-13858 GCA_050249155.1 Isosphaeraceae bacterium
AACCTCCCTGTCCGCCGGAACTTCCTGCCGGTGCCCAGACGCCAAAACCAATGTCACGCGCTTTGCCACCCGCGCCTCCGGTGACGGAATTGTTTGTGAAAGTGGTCTCGGTCGCATCGTAGATCACGCTTTCCTGGAGGAAACACCCACCCCCCTCACTGTTCCCGCCACCTCCTCCGCTTCCGGCTCTTCCACTGGAACCAAACCGTTCTTGAGATGAGGGAGGATAACCTCTGCCACCATCCCCACCGGCTCCACCGTCACCACCCACGCCGCCGGTCGCCGAATTGGCGTCCAAAGTCGCGAGCGCTAGTGATACCGCACTCCGAAACGAGGCTAGACCGCCACCTTGGGCGTCGCCTGCTCGGTTGCCTGGACCTGCAACGCCCCCATGACCTCCATCCGGGTTCCAGGGGCTCGCTGTTGATCCGGCACCCCCAAACCCGCCAGAGCCCCCAGAACCACCGCACACGACGTTGGAGGTCACAAGAACGCCTGCCGTGAGCTCGACGCGGCTGTCGCTGACGGAGAAGGCTCCGCCCTTGGCCGACCCGCCCGAGCCCCCGCCAGCACCATTACCCCCTGAAGCCGATCCGTACAAGAATTCGCCAGCTTGCAATCGGCCACCAACAGGAGAATTGCCTCCTCTCCCTCCAGAACCACCGTCTCCACCGGTCACTTTGTTCGAATCGAAAATCGCATCGACGACCAGGGTTCTCACGTCGCCGAGAAAGACGCCCCCCCCTGCTCCAGAACCACCGTCACCTCCACTTCGACCGTCTCCGCCTGAACCTGGGACGCCGAACGTATCCCCTGTGGTGGAAAAGTGAGTATAGGGATACCCACCTTGCCCGCCTGTACCTCCGGCGCCGCCTGCACCACCGATCGCCTCGTTGGCCGAGACGAACGTACCGAGGGAGAGTTCCACAATCCCAGAAGTCGAATGGACACCACCGCCATACCCACCGCCGCCGGCCCCGCCAGTCCCACCCGGCCCCCCGGGGCCACCCCATATCATGACGACACTGCCAGGCCTTCCCTGGACCCCCACCGCCCCACTCCCACCGGTCCCTCCAACAGCCATATTCCCGATCACCGAAGTCTGGCTGGTCAGAGTCAGAGCATCCCCATGGCTGTAGATACCGCCGCCCCGCGCGTCTTGGCCAACGCCGCCATTCGCGCCGGGGGTCGCTCCCGCGACTCCATCGGCCCCTCGCGCCACGTTGTCGCGAACCGTCACGCCGATCAGAGTCAGATCGCCCAGGCTGTGAATTCCACCGCCCGAGGACGAATCCCCGCTCCCGTACGCCAGGCCGCCGCGAATCGTCAGGCCCGCCAGAACCACCGTCGAGCCCAAACCCACGTCCAGGATCCGAAACGCCGGCGTGCCAGGCTCCGAACTCCGGCTCACAGTCGCGCCGTGGCCGTTGATCGTCAGGGAGTAAGCACCCGTCGCGATCACTGGAAGCCCCGTCGGGCCGTGCGTTGTGTTGTTCACCGTCGTCAACGTGTAAGTGGCCCCCGCGTCCAACTCGATCGTGTCGTCCTCGGGCGTCGCGTTGGACGCCGAAATCGCCGCGATCAGGCTCGGGACGTCGTGCGGCGTGTACACCGCGGGCGCCACCCTTGGCTCCACTCGCTCCACCGCCAGCGCGAATCTCTGGCGACGTACCTTCACCTTCCGCTCCCTGCGCGGTGCGCGTGCGTTCATCGAACCCGCCTCCAGGTGTGGGGAAACTCGCGCGGGCCCGGGCGACGCCCCGAGCCCCGCGGGCCGCAACCCCCAGGCTCGCCCAGGGGGCGCGACCCGCGTCATCAGCTTGTGTGGACCCGTTTGAAGTCTCGTCAGGTCAAGAGCCAAGGACCCAACCCGTCGAGACGTCCTCACGTCAGCCGACGCTTCCGGAACCGGTCGTTCAACGCCTGAAGGTCCGCCATCGTGAACAAACCGTCGCCGTCGACGTCGAAGAACCAGTTGCTCGCCGTCACCATGCCGCCCAGGTAGGCTGACCGGAACGCCAGAACGTCCCGGGAGTCCACCAAACCGTCGCCGTTACCATCACCGAAGAACCGGTGGAACGACGTCACGTGGTCCGACGCCATCGCCAGACCATACGTCGGGTCGCCCACCTCCGCCCCGTGGACCGTCAACGTGTAACGGCCGTCGGGAAGTGAGCCACTCTCCAGGCCGGCACCCGCCAGCGCCAGCTTGACCTCCACCACGCCGCCGCCGGTCGTGGACGTCCCCGCCATCGTCAGCGGGAACCCAACGCCGTCGCTGACGCGCACCAGCTCGAACGCCGAGCCCGGGGGCACGGCCACCGACCCGTCACCCGCGCCGAGGGTCACCGTGAACGGCCCCTTGACGCTCGACCGCTGCGGACCGCCGGTGCCCAGGTCCACGCTCTTCACCGAGGGTGCCTGAACCTCCACCGCGCCGAGATCCACCGCGCCCGAGAACCGGGGTCGACCCCGCTGGTCGGTCGTCAACCCATCCAGGACCGCCGCGGCGTTCGAGCCCGCTCCCAACGCCGGGCTGCCCGGCATGGGCTTATGGGTCCAGGTCGGCCCGCCGTTGTCGGCCAAGGGGCCGAGCTTCGGGTCGCCGCCAATCAGGTTGTTCGCGCTGGCCGCGTCGAGCAGGACGTCGACCAGGTCCGCCGTCACGTTGCCGGCGACGATCGCGTTGGCCAGGTGGACCCCGTCGGTCCCCGGCGCCGCGCCCTTGAGGCCACCCCCGAGGTTGGCGGTGATCGTCGCGTGGACGACGCGCAAGACGTCCCCTCGAAAACGGACGCCCTCGGAGGCGTTGCCGCTGACCGTCGAGTTCGTCAACGTGGCTCGACCCGCCAGGTCAAGCCCGCCGCTTTGGCCCGAACCCAGCGAACCAGAACTTCCGTCCGAACCTCGAGGGCCGGGAGGAAGCCAGGGAACAGGCGAAGGACCACCAGGACCGCCAGTCCCTCCCGCTCCCCCAATTCCACCAGTCCCACGGTTCAAGACCACCGAGGTACCTTCGATAGCGAAGTCTCCGCTCTCATTGTAAACCCCGCCGCCTGCCGCTGAGCCTCCGTTGCCTCCATTGCCACCAGAGCCACCCCGACTAAAGTCGCTCGATGAATAACCCCCGTCGCCACCACGCGCTCCGCCGCCTCCGGTCGCCGCATTCCCGACCATGGACACGTTGACCAAAGTTGTGCTCCCTCCTCCCGCCTGAAAGACCGCTCCTCCTCGACCAATCCCTCCATTTCCACCTCTCCCTCCTGAACCCGCCGTGACCCGACTCGGACTCTCGGGAAAGCCCACGTGACCTCCGTTTGTGCCGACCCCGCCCTCTCCTCCTGTGGAAAGATTATGGCGAAGGTTCGAATCGGCGAGGCTCGACTGGAAGGATTCCAAATAGAATCCACCACCTTGTCCAGCACCTCCGGTGCCGCCGCCCCCGCCATCACCGGACGCGCCCCCCCCACCTCCTCCCTCACCCCCGGTCGCCGAGTTCGCCGTGATTCCGGCCCCGGAAGAGATGATCCCGATTCCTCGGACGCCAAACACTCCTCCTCCTCGTGCGGCCCCTCCATCACCCCCCGACCCGCCATTACCTCCAAAGCACCCATACATGGGGTGACAGTAAACGTTCATGGAAGAGCCACCACCCCCGCCGCGTCCTCCATTGGCGAGATTGGCCGAGATCAGGCTTCCCGCCCAAACACTCAGGTTCCCTGATACGAACACACCAGCACCCATGCTCTGGCCGCCGTCACCTCCTCTCCCACCTGGGGAAACATCGGATGGCCCAGGACCGCCGCCGTTTCCACCACGACCACCACTCCCACCTAGTGACTGATTGTTGATGACTTGCGTGGCCGACAAGATCACGTCACCTTCGCTGAAGACACCGCCACCCCGTGCGGTCGCACCGTTTCCCCCAGGTGCCGAGGTGGTCGCTCCCGCGACTCCATCGGCCCCTCGCGCCACGTTGTCGCGAACCGTCACGCCGATCAGAGTCAGATCGCCCAGGCTGTGAATTCCACCGCCCGAGGACGAATCCCCGCTCCCGTACGCCAGGCCGCCGCGAATCGTCAGGCCCGCCAGAACCACCGTCGAGCCCAAACCCACGTCCAGGATCCGAAACGCCGGCGTGCCAGGCTCCGAACTCCGGCTCACCGTCGCGCCGTGGCCGTTGATCGTCAGGGAGTAAGCACCCGTCGCGATCACTGGAAGCCCCGTCGGGCCGTGCGTTGTGTTGTTCACCGTCGTCAACGTGTAAGTAGCCCCCGCGTCCAACTCGATCGTGTCGTCCTCGGGCGTCGCGTTGGACGCCGAAATCGCCGCGATCAGGCTCGGGACGTCGTGCGGCGTGTACACCGCGGGTGCCACCCTCGGCTCGAATCGCTCCACGGTCAGGAGATATCGCTTGGCCAGGGGCTTTCGAGCCGGACGGTTACCGATTCGTTGAATTCGAGCGATCATGGCATACCTCATTCGCCTTTTGCCGGGTAAGTGTCGGTCCAGCGAGGGGGGTCGCGGGGCCTCGGTCCGCCGGGGGGCGCGCGAAAACGCCCCGAGCCGCGTGCCGTCGGGCATGCGTCGGGGCTCTCACAACCCGGTTCCAATCGCCACTCGCGAGCAATCGGACTCACTAGATATCTTGAACTCAGCCTGACCCGGTTGCAAGACGCCGGTGCCCTTGGCGGCGGTTCTTCATGGGGGGGAATATCCCGACCCGTTGGTCAAATGAAAGTCGACCACCAGCGGCAGGTGGTCGCTGGCCTCCCGGCTCATCGCCGAGTGGACCAACTTGACGTGACGGACCTCGACCGCTCCTTTTGAGAACGCCTTGTCCAGGGAGAGGGTCGGCAGATAGGCCGGGAACGACCGGAACCGCGAGGCGGGGGCCGTCACCGCGTGGAACCCGTGCCTGGCGAACGGGCCCTTCGCCAGCGTGTTTCGCCAGTCGTTGAAGTCCCCGACGATGAGCGTCGGCAGGTCGGCGGAGACTCGGAAGAGGGGGTGCGTCAGCACCCGCCCAACCTGCCAGTGGCGCTCGGCCTCGGCCAGGCCAAGGTGCCAGTGAACCAGGTGCAGCGGCCCTTCCGGGGTCTCGACCACCGCGAACTGGGCTCCGCGAGGCTTCCGCCCTTGATGCCGCAGCGAGACCTGATGCGTCTCCCGGAACGGCCAGCGGGAAAGCACCAGGTTGCCGTAACCCCCGGTCTTGAGCCTCACGTTGAGCTGGAACAGGGACGCCGCGGCGTGGAAGGTCTCGGCCAGTTGCCTCGGTTGATCGTCATGTCGGGATCGTTTGACGTGCCGATCGACCTCTTGCAGGCAGATCAGGTCGGGGTTTTCCGACTCGATCACGTCCACGATCCGCTCGATCCGGTAGAGTCGGTCGCGTCCGCCGATCCCCTTGTGAATGTTGTAGCTGAGCAGTCTCATCGGCGATGGGTCAACCTACCCCCCGGGATCGCGATCCGCCGCGGCGGAGGTAGACCACGCCCGCCGCCACGCTCAACGGCGCCGCGACGGCCAGGGCCAGCCGAGCCGCGTCGCGATCGTACAACAGCGCCAGCAGGAAGACAAACTGCGAGGCCGTCGCGAGTTTACCCAGCAGGTTCGGCGGCATCCCCGTCAGCGCGCCCCATCCCCGGGTCGCCACCGCGTAGGCCGACGCGATTCCCACGGCGAGGTCGCGGAACCCCACCAGCGGAACCTGCCAGGTCGGCAACGACCCGTCGTACCAGAGCGTTCCCAGCACCGAGAGCACGAACGCCTTGTCCGCGATCGGGTCGACCACCTGGCCGAACAGCGACTCCACGCCCGCCTTTCGGCTGATCCAGCCGTCGACGAGGTCGCTGCCTCCCCCCGCCAGGACGACCGGGAGCCGCCAGGCTTCGGGCGCGAAGGGGAACGCCAGGGCCAGAATGAGCCTGCCGACGGTCAGGCCGTTGACCAACGCGGCCGCGGCGGCCAACCCCGGGCCCGCGACCGTCCTGGATCGTTCCGCGCCCGACTCAGTCGTCTCCAACGATCCCGCCCCCTGTGGTGATTCCGTCCTGCGACGACGCCTCGACGGTCGACCTGGCCGGAGGACCGCTCAAGCCCTGTCGGCTGAGGAACGCGACGAGCTTCGCGGGTTTCGTCACCAGGCCGAGCGCCGCCAGCCGCTCGGCCTCGGCGATCGGATCGGCGAACGTTTCAATCGGCCGGTCGAGCGCCTCGACGGCGACCAGGCGGGTCGTCACTCGGCCCGACCGCGCCCTCGCCAGCCCCACCAGGATGAACGCGTGATGCACCGCCCGATACACGAACCAGTAGCCGATCAGGTTTGGGCCGGGCAACAGCGCGATGAAGAGCGTCAGCGGAGCGATCGCCGTGTTCGCGAGGAACCAGGGCAGGTGTCGCCACTGGCCGTCGATCAGAAAGGTCTTCCAGGCCCGGGTGACCTCCTCGTCGGTCATCGTCGACGGGTAGCGCATCTCGATGGACCGGGCGATCCGCAGCCGAGAGTAAAGCGGTTCGTCGGGATGCGTTCGGGAGTGCAGCCAGTTCCAGACCTTGCGCCCGGTCTTGGCCGCCCCCGCCTGCGACCGGTTCCAGCGCGCCCGGATTCCTCGCAACCCGCGTTGAACACGGCCCAGCCAGCCCGACTTGTCGGCCTTCTCCCTGGGCGTGCCCCGCACCACCTCCGAGTAGAAGACCCGACGCTCGGGAGGCTCCACGATCAGCAAGAAAACGTTCAAGTGCCTCGCCATCCCTCTTCGTCATCATGGGGGACGAGGAGACCTCGGACACGGTCCGACGAACGACGGAGATCTCCTCCCTCCTCTTATCTTACGCGAGGACCTCGCGAATCGGTTGGCCGAAGTCGATCTCCAGACGCTTGTGGCCGGGAACTTCCAGTCTTCTGGGGTCCAGGCCGAGCTGGTGCAGAATGGTCGCGTGGACGTCGGTCACGTAGTGCCGGTGCTCCGCGGCGTGGAACCCAAGCTCGTCGGTCGCCCCGTGGGCGACGCCCCCTTTGACGCCGCCGCCCGCCATCCAGATACTGAAGCCGTAAGGGTGATGGTCGCGGCCGTCGGCTCCCTGGCCGCCGGGGGTTCGACCGAACTCGGTGGCCCAGACCACGATCGTTTCCTCCAGCAAGCCGCTTCGCTTGAGGTCTTTCAGCAAGGCCGCGATCGGTCGGTCGACCTGCTTGCAGAGCTTGCCGTGTCCCTTGCGAAGGTCGCTGTGGGCGTCCCAGGCCCCCGCGCCGCCGTTGCTGCCGTGGAAGACCTGGACGAACCGGGTCCCGCGCTCGACCAGCCGTCGGGCGGCCAGGCACTGTTCGCCAAAGGTTTTGGTCTCGGGATCGTCCAGGCCGTAAAGCCGACGGGTCGCCTCGCTCTCGGTCGAGAACCTCACCACCTCGGGCACGGCGGTTTGCATCCGGAAGGCCAGCTCGTACGACTTGATGCGCGCCCGGAGCGCGGGATCGTCGGGATACGTCACGGCGGAAAGCGTGTTCAGGCGGCCAAGCAGGGCGAACTCGTCGCGCTGGGCGTCGGCGGTGATCTCCGGACCTGGCTTGGCGAAGGGCAGGGGGTTGGCGGGATCGACCGAGAGGGAGACCCCGTCGTGCTCGGGGCCGAGGTAGCTCGCTCCGTGGCCTCCGATTCCCCCGCAGCAGTCCGCGATCGGCGTGCCGAGCACGACGAACTGGGGAAGGTCGTCGTTCAGCGAGCCGAGCCCGTAATGGACCCACGAACCGATCGTCGGGAAGGCGCCTTCCAGCGCGTGCCTGCCGGTGTGGAACTGAAGCTGGGCCCCGTGGTCGTTGTCGGTCGTCCACATCGAGCGGATCACCGCCAGGTCGTCGACGCAGTCGCCGACGTGCGGCCACCAGTCGCTGACCTCCAGGCCGCTTTGACCTCGCTTCCGGTAGCCGACCTGAAGCGGGTAGATGTTGGGCTGGACCTTGTGGTTGCCTTCGAGGAATTCGCGGAGGTTCTTCTTCAGGAACGGGGAATCGACGACCTCGGGGTAGGGGGTCTCCTTGAAGGTCTTGCCGGCGTATTTGGTCAGTTCGGGCTTGGGGTCGAAGCTCTCCATGTGGCTGACGCCGCCGATCATGAAGAGCCAGATGACGTTCTTGGCCCTGGGGGGGAAGTGCGGTCGGCCGTCCGGCGGCGACCAGGGGCCCGCGGTGTTCGAAAGGCCGGTGGCGTCGGCGGCCCGGACGACCCCGTCGCGATGGAGCATCGACCCCAGGACCAGCCCGGTGAACCCCATTCCCATGTCGGCGAGAAAGGTCCGCCGCGGGACACCGGCGCAGCCAGGATGGAACGGTCGGCGACGGCTCATCGGTGGGCCCCCTCCCTTGATTGACTATCGGATCGTCACGAAGTCGTTGTGATTGAAAAGCACGTGCACCAGGCTCTCGCGCCCCCTCGGTCTGCCCGAGAGGTAGGCCAGGCACTCGGCCCGCTCGTCGGGGGTCGGCTCCCGGCCCAGGACGCGGGTGAACGCCGCGGCGATGAACGCGGCGTCGGACTCGGGCGTTGGGTTGGTTTCGTGGCCAGTCGACCGATCCAGCGAGGCCGAGAGCCGTCGGGCCTGGGCGCGGGTGAGCGGGCTGTTGGCCAGCGCGAGCGCCTGTTGGGGCACCACGCTCTCGCTCCGACGATAACACGAAGTCACGCTCGGCGAGTCGAACAGGCGGAGGAACGTCACCCGCTTTTCCTTCGCGTGGCGGAAGTAAAGGCTGCGGTGGCCGTCGGTGAGTCCCTTCTCGGGGTCGAGGTCGGGGCCTCCCATCGCCGGCAGGAGCGAACCGGCGGCGGCCAGGACGTTGTCGCGAACCGCCTCGGCTTCCATGCGTCGGGGGTTCATCCGCCAGAGGTGCGTGTTGGCGGGGTCGGCCAGGCGGTTGGCCGCGGCCTGGTCGTCGTCGACCGGGGTGGAGCTCATCTGGTAGGCGTTGCTCGTGACGATCAGCCGGTGCAGCGCCTTGAGGCTCCAGCCCCGCTCCATGAACTCGACGGCCAGCCAGTCGAGCAGCTCGGGATGCGTGGGGGGCTTGCCGTTGAGGCCGAAGTCCGTGACGGTCGGCACCAGCGGTTCGCCGAAGTGCCGGGCCCAGACGTGGTTCACGGCCACCCTGGCGGCGGTCGGGTTGGTCGGCGAGACGATCCAGCGGGCCAGCGCCAGCCGTCGTCCCGTGCTGACCTCGGGGTAGCTCGGGGCGGCCGGGGTATAGCCGCCGTCGTCCTTCGCCAGCGCGGCTTTCGCGGCGTCGAACGCCTTGACCGCCTTGTCACGGCCCGCTTCGAGTTCCTTGAGCGACTTGCTGGCCCTGGCGTCGTCGGGCTTCGCCTTGAGGGTCTCACGAAGCTCGGAAAGCCGCTCGTCGAGCGTGGCGAGCGCGGAATCCTGGCGGAGGAACTCGGCCCGGCGCTCGGCGGCGGCGGCCAGTCTGGCGAGGAGGTCCGCGTTGGGCGAGGGGGGCGTCGCGTCGAGCTTCGCCAGGTCGGCGGCGATCCGCGCTTCCACCGCCGTCCGCTCCGCCTTCGCGATGGCGACCTCGCGTTCCGCCTTCGACTTCGTCGCGCCCCTGGCGGTCTTCGCGTCGGCCAGGGCCTTCTCCTTCGCGGCGACCTCGGCGTCGCGCTCGGCCAAAAGGTCGCGGCGGAGCGACTCCCGAAGGATCGGGTGGGCCGACTCCGCGGGGAGCTTCACCGGGCTGAGGGCTAACTCGGCGCTCGTGAGCACCGCGGGCAGGCCAGGCGGCAGCGTCCGCGACTTGTCCGGGTCTTTCTCGTCGCCGCGCTGAAAGAGGTACGTGGGTTCGTCCTCCTTCGCGTCGTAGACCCGGGCGAGGCCGTCCTTCTTGACGTCGGGCTGGCCGGGGACGGGGTCGGTCCGGATCTGGTGCGGCTCGAAGAACGCGCGGAACTGGTAATAATCGGTTTGTTTGATCGGGTCGTACTTGTGGTCGTGGCAACGCGCGCAGTTCAGGGTGATTCCCAGAAACGCCTTGGACGTATGCTCGATGATATGATCGAGCCAGACGTTTCGGTTGAACTTGTACCAGTTGCGCGCGAGGTAGCCGGTGGCGGGCAGTTCCCGATCGTCGCCGGGCGTGGCCTCGTCGGCGGCCAGCATCGACACGACCATCCGGTCGTAGCCCTTGTCGGCGTTCAGGGCGTTGACGATCCAGTCACGCCATCGCCAGATGTGCGGCTGGCTCTCGCGAACCTCCGCGCCGTAGCCGTCCCAGTCGGAATACCGCCAGACGTCCATCCAGTGCCGACCCCAGCGCTCGCCGTACCGGGGCGAGGCGAGCAGCCGGTCCACGACCGCTTCATAAGCGTCGTGGGACGGGTCTTCGAGGAAGGCCCGCAGTTCCTCGGGAGTCGGGGCGATGCCCGTCAGGTCGAGGGCGACCCGACGGAGCAGGGTGGCGGGGTCGGCCGGGCCGGTCGGGGTCAGACCCCGCTCCTGGTGCCTGGCGGCGAGGATGGCGTCGACGGGGTTACGGACCCAGCCGGCGTTCTTGACGACGGGGAGCGGGGGCTTGACCGGCGGCTGGAAGGCCCAGTGGGACTTCGGGTCGACCGGCTCGGGCTCGTCGGCCGGGGCCTTCGCGCCCGCGGCGACCCAGGCCCGGAGCAGGGTGACCTCGGCGTCGGGGACCGCCTCGCCCTCGCTTTCCGGAGGCATCCGGAAGCCGTCGACCCCGGCGACGACGTCGAGCAGCGGGCTCTCGTCGACCTTCCCCGGCACGACGGCGGGCCCGACGTCCCCCCCCTTGAAGATCCGAGCGGCCGTGTCGAGCCGCAGCCCGGACTTCGACCGAAGCGGCCCGTGGCAAGCGACGCAACGCCGGGCGAGAATCGGTTTGACGTCGCGGAGGTAGTCGACGTCCGGCGAGGCCGGCTCGCCCCCCTGAATCGCGACCGGCCAGGCCATCGCCAGGATCAAGGCCCAAAGGCCGGGAGACCCGAACCGTTCCCAGCGCATCCGCTCACCCCTTCGATCGCGAAGTCCGGCGGGAGATCCAACAACGATTGGATTTTACCGTATCCCGGAGGCTTCGGGCAAGCGACGCCGAAGGCGTGGTGGACGGGGTGATACCAAGCCGGATCTGGGATCGAGGGCCATTCTCATTTCGTGTGAACGATGCCCGGAAGCTCCAGGGGGTCGAGTTCGGGATCGGCGAAGCTGACCCAGATTGAGAAGGGTCGTGAGCCGATCACGGCGGAAGGTTTCACGTCAACGACGAGTTCGATTGAGGCACCGGGGAGAATTCTCTCGGCGGAGAGGCGTGGCCGCGCGCAGCCGCAGGACGACTCGACGGCTTCGAGTCGCACCACCGATCGTGTGTTATTAGAAATCATATACTTCACCGAAACACTCTCGCCGCCGGGTGTGGCGTTGACTTCGGCGAGACGAGGTGCGATTTCGAGAGAGGGGGCCTCTGGGGTGCCTGGGGCGAGGGGGTTCACCGTCAGACCTGTCACGCAGGCGAGTGAAACGGCAGACAGGACAACCCAAGGAGCGGGGTGTCTCATTCCGCTGACAAGAGGCCGGTTGTCAGCACCCGCGGATGGCTTCCCCCTTGGAGGGCGCTGACGCGAAGTGACGAGCCCAAGGGTGGCGATTCCGAAAGCGAACGTGGCCAGTCCGATGGGTAGAAGCGGAACGGATAGTGGTTCAGGCAACTGATCGGATGACGTGCCTACATGAAGGGCGACGCCGTCCCACCGTTTCCAGAGTTGTTCCGGTGACAGGAGGTAGGGACGATCAGGCGAATCGAGGATCTGAACCCGACCTCGCGACGATGGCATCAAGACTACAAAATGTCCCAGAAAGCCGTCGTCGAGTGGATCGAGTCGGATGATCGCAGGACAGGAGACTACTGGAAATGCCCCCCGATGCCATCGCAAGGCCCTTGTTTGGAATCCCAAACGCGTCGCGACAGACCGTATATTCTCCAGGGTTCTAGGCTCGCCCGTGGGAGGAAGTAGTCCGAAGATCTCATCAAGCGTGTCCTCTCGGCCGAAGTAAAGGGCGACTGTCGCCAGACTGATCGGACCGCAGGCGTTCTTCGCGAAAATATTGTCGGAGGAGACTCGATTCGTAGTCGTCCCCGAGTCGGGAATCTGAGACAATAGGGCGATGAGCAGGGAGCAGATTGACACGACGACGAATCCCATGTCTGTGAGGAAGAGGTTGATCATCCATGAATGTAAAGTGTGGCACACATGCGCATGTATGCCACAGCGATGTGAGGGCACCTACAGGTCGCGGACAGTCCCGACCTTCAGGAGAGCGACTTTCAGGAACCTCGGTCAGGGATCGACGTAGGTATAGCGGTTCAGGGGGCATGGGTTCATCGTGCTCGAGGCCGTTCCCTGACAGTTGTTTCCCATCCAACTGTGTTCTGGAGAACAAAAGACGAATTGATCTTTCTCGAAGGTTCGACCTTCTTCGCCATTCATCGCCTGCCTGGGAGCCCTGCCCATATCCATGCATTTGTAGCTCATGCCACCCACATTTATACATACTCCATAATTGCATCCAAGTGGATCGTCGTCGAGGACGGTTTGGCCGGCACCATTGCCTCCGGCCCTGCGCAGGTCGCCCGAGAGCGCGTCGGAAAACGGGTCGGAGGTTGACCAGGTCGTCAACAGTATGCCGACGAAGACGGTTAGCGTCCCTGTAACCCACGTCGCCGATTCGAGGGCTCGTCGTGTGTTCGCGGGCATTTGAGATGCTCCTTGTGGAGAGTGTAAGTATGCTCAAGCCCGACGCCGCATCCATAGCGCGCCGAGCAGCCCCGCGCCACCGAGCGCCAGGGCGATCCACGAAACGACGCCGGTCCATCGGCGGCGATGACTCAGTACGCCGTCGACGGCCTGAACGTCCGTCTCGGCCTGCAAACTTCTCTTGCTCATGTCAAGTCGCTGATAAATGAGTTTTTTCAAGCGAGGACTCAGGCCTCCGCCGTACACGAAACTTCGGCCGGTCGCCTCATCTTTCACGTTGCTGCCGTCCTCGATCACCGGTTTGAATCGCGCGGTGGGTATCGTGGCCTTCAAGGCGAGGGATCGGACTTCCCATCGCGTCGCCAGCATGAGGTCGCCACTAGCGTCCGTATAGCGACAGACAAAGCGGCTTGGATACCAGTAGGCTTGCATTTCAGGATCGCCGGATCCGAACGGCGTGGAAGACAGAGTTTCCACCTCCATCGACTCGGTTACGGACCAGTCCTTCCGATCGGTCGGCCGGGACTCCTCCTGATATCTCCGGATGGCCAGGCCGTGCCTGGGGTCGAGCCAGACCGTTTCTCGCTTGGGCGGCGCGGATGGATTGGAAAGGTCGTTCGTCCACCTCACCACCCAACAGTCAACGCCTCCGACCGCTTCCTGGGGAAGACGCTCGCTGGATTCCGCCCCTTCGATTCGAGTGAAGAGGGGACGGACCTGGAAATCGACTCGATCGCCAGGCGAAAGCACCGTCTCTCCGAGCAGCCTTCGGATCGCGCTCTCGGCCTCGTAGGAAGCTCGGACGTTACCATTGACTCTGACATCACTCACGCCCAACCCACCGGCTTCAAGGCCGGTCGTCATCAGGATGGGTTGTCGTCCATCAAAGAACACCGCTCTTAATCGAGTAGGTTTTCCTTCGTGATCCAATCGGGCATGTTCCAGACGGAACAGGCCGGTCCTTGTCTCCTCAAACACGCCGCTTGACGGGGGTGTGTCGTACTGCCGCCGAACGTCCTCAAGGGTACGGCCGTCATGTTTCGCTCTGCTTGCGATCGCCAACTCCGACCATGTTTCATCCAACCAGAATTGACACGATATCGTTT
>JBFWRA010000012.1:0-13821 GCA_050249155.1 Isosphaeraceae bacterium
CCAGCGCCTCGCAGCGCGCTTGCATCGCGGTGAGTTCGACGCGCTGCTCGTCCTGCTTGACCTTCTCGGCGACCACTCCGACGGCCTCGGCGAGCCTCCTCAGTTCCTCGATGACGGTCTCCGGCCAGTCGAGGGCCGTTCTCAGTCGACCGTTCGCGCCGCCGTGCCGGGCCCGCCAGCGGGCGACCTCGTCGAAAAAGTCCTTCGCGGCGGCTCGAACGTCCTGAACCTTGCCCATCGCGTCGCCCGATCGATGGTGGACGAGCAGCCCCTTCTGAGATCGGGGGTTGTAAAGGCGGTTCAACAGGTAATCGAACTGCCCCCCGGTGATCCGAAGACCGAGATGGTCGCCGGCGACCGCCTCAAGCGTGTGGGCCTCGTCGAGGATCGCGATCTGGTAATCGGGCAACAGGCTGACGCCCGAGGCGCGCAGGGCGAGGTCGCTCATAAAAAGGGCGTGGTTGACGACCAGGAGGTTCGCCGACCACATCCTCCGCCTGGCTTTGAAGTAAAAGCAATCCTTGTAACGGGGGCAGTTCCGGCCCAGGCAGTTGCCGTCCTCACTGGCGACGGCGTCCCAGACGCCGGGACTGGGCCGGAAGTCCAGGTCGGCCTTGCTGCCGTCGCTGGTCCGCCCCCCCCAGAGTCGAATCTCGGCGAACTGGTCGAGGTCCGAGGGGCTGCTGAAGAGCGTGGGCAGTCGCGAGGAGGCGGAGTCGATCCTTCGAAGGCTCACGTAGTTGGACCGACCCTTGACCAGCGCGGCGGTGAACTCCTGGGGCATGACCGCGCGGAGGAACGGCAGGTCCTTCTCGATCAGTTGTTCCTGAAGGCTGATCGTATGGGTCGAAACGACGACCTTTTTGCCGAGTTCGGTGGCCGCGAGGATCGCCGGGACGAGGTAGGCGAAGCTCTTGCCGACCCCCGTGCCGGCCTCCACCATGAGGTGCCGTTCCGACTCGATGGCCGTCGCCACGGCGGTGGCCATCTCGAGTTGCTCGGTCCGCGACTCGTAGCTCGTCATCCGCCGGGCGACCGCGCCGTCGGGGCCGAGAACGGGGATGGGGTCGATCCTTGACATGGTCGGAGACGGTCCTCGATCCGTTCGGAATCCGGAACGGTCCACGAGCGGATCACCGTTGATCCGGGAGACTCTTTCCTAGGGTAGCGGACGCCAAGCACCTGGTTTACCGATCAGCGGGCCCTTCCGACCGTACTCGATCGGTCGGTCCGCGAGAATCCGTTGTTCGAGGAGGTCGCGCGTCAGGAGCAGGATCACCGGCCCCACGAACATCCCCCCGTACAGGGCCGCGAACGTGAGAAGGTTGAGGATCGGCCGCGAATCGTCCACCAGAAGGAGACAGAGGGGGATCAGAAATCCCAGGACGAATCCGACGATCAGCATCGACAAAAGAAGGGTCTTGGCCCGATTGAACCCCTCGCCGAGCCAGATCACGAGCCCTCCCCTCAGCGCCCCGACGATCCCCAGGACTGTCAGGACCGCGGCGAGACAGAAGCCGCCGAGGGAGATCGCGACGGCCCCCGGAACTCCCGGCGGCGGCTCCTCGGACTTCAGGTCGATCACCGTCAGGACGAAGAGGCAGGCGAACGCCGAGACCCCGAGTTTCCAGAAGCCCCAGGCGAAGTGGAAGCAAGCCGAGACGAATCCGACCCAACGGTCGGGGATTCCTCGCCAGGCCGTTCGGCCCTGGGCGAAATCCCCCCACGCGACGCCGACGCAAAAGAAATACGCCCCGAGCGGCGGGTGAACCCATAGGCCCCCAATGATCAGCACCACGAAGACGCCGAGTCGAGTCGCCAGGGCGCCTCGGGACGTGGGGCGCCGGGTCGCCGGGTACACTTCCCAGACGTGATCGCCAACCAGCCGGTCGTCGGTCTCGGACATGGTCGGGCTCCGACGTCATTGAGGGAGCAATTGTTCATAAGGAATCGGGTCCAGGGCGATTCCGTCGATCGTGAGTTGGAGTCTTCCCCCCGCGGTGACGGTCTGGACGGACTCGTACTTTCCGGGTTGATCCCCTTGCGCGGGGATGGGCCGGCTGTGAACGAGGATGCGACGGCCTGGCACGTCGGCGACGACGTACCCGGCCAGGGGCAAGCAGGAGGCGTAGCGGGCGAGGCGGGGGCCGAGGTCCTCGGGCAAACTCGTCACGGAGATCTCGACCACCAGGAGCACGTCGCGACCATCGGGATAGCGGGTTGAGTGGGCCCGGAGTGGGTTCTCCCTCAAGACGATGAGATCGGGTAGGGGAACGTGAGTGGCGTCCAGTCGGACGGGGTTTTCCGGTCCGACGTAATAGGGCTCTGGCAACCGCCTCGCCAGTATGGTGGTGAAGACCGCCTGGACCGCCGCGTGATCCCTGGATTTGGCCATCTTCTCGATGAGACTCCCATCCCAAAGATAAACCCGCCGATCCCGCGGAATCACCCCGCTCTCGACCATCCGCTCAAAGAGTTCGCAGGTGATCGGGAATGGCTGGTCAGTTCTCGGGAGGGTCCTGGAAGGCTCGGTCACGGTCGCCAAGGGACTTCACTCCTTCCTTCCGCGCGAAGGTTCAAGGGCCGATCCGCCCCTCGGTCGGGCTGGAGGCCGTCGCGTAGAGTTTCCTTGGGATTCGGCCCGCGCCCGCCGCGAGTCGCCCGGCTTCGATCGCCAGGCGCATCGCGTGGGCCATCCGGAGTGGATTTTGAGCGCTCGCGATCCCGGTATTCAGGAGAACGCCGTCCACCCCCAGCTCCATCGCCAGGGCCACGTCGCTGGCGGTGCCGACCCCCGCGTCGACGATCACCGGGTAGTTCGGGTCGTCCGCCTTGAGATCCTCCAGGATGATCCGGAGGTTGTTCGGGTTCAAAACTCCCTGCCCGCTGCCGATCGGACTGCCCGCCGGCATCACGCTGACGGCCCCCGCTCCCTTGAGGTGCCTGGCCATCACCGGGTCGTCACTTGTGTAACAGAGGACCTGAAACCCCTCCTTGACCAGAACCTCCGTGGAGCGGAGCGTGGCGACCGGATCGGGCAACAGGGTTCTGGTATCGGCCAGAACTTCCAGCTTCACCCAGTCGGCACCGGGGTTGCCCAGCCCTTCCAGGAGTTCCCGGCCCAGGCGCGCGGTGCGGAGCGCGTCCTCGGCGCTGAAGCAGCCGGCGGTGTTGGGGAGGATCGTGTAGCGCTTCGGGTCGAGGAAATCCAGGAGGTTGCGGCCGGACTTGTCGAACAGGCGTTCCCTGCGGACGGCCACGGTGACGACCTCGGCCCCGCTGGCCTCCAGGCAGTCGCGCATGAGTTCAAGCGTCGTGTATTTCCCCGTTCCGACGAAGAGCCGGCTACGGAACACGTGGGTGCCGATGGTGAGCGGTTCCGGCGGGGGCTCGCTCGGAGCGCCTCCCCCGACCAGGGTGACGACCTCCAGGGTGTCCCCTTCGGCGATTGGGGTTCGCTCGTGTCGGGCGCGCGTGACGAGGGCCTGGTTGAGTTCCACGGCGACGTGTTCCGGCCGGACGCCGAGCAGTCGCAGCAGGTCGGCGACGGTCAGGGGTTCGGGCAACACGCGAGGTTCCCCGTTCAATGTGATGGTCAAGGTCGTTCTCTGCGGTCGTGGCGATTCCGGATCCGTGGGCCGCGTCGACGCCAAACCGTCAACGCCTGTCCATCCCATTGTGGTCGAGCCGGACGTGACGAGGCAAGGGCGGCGGGGCGTTCGGAGCCCCGTGAACCTGAGCGGGACCGCCCGACCTCGACCGGATTCAGAAATCGGCGGAGTAACCCGCGATCGGAACGCCGGAGGGTCGACGGTCCTCGCGAACCTGGGTCGCCGGTGGGTTGTCCAACCGGTCGGCCCTGTCGGTGGGTAATGTGGAGGACGTCGTCGATCGACCGTGTCCAACACGCGCTGCGAACGTGGCTTACGCGGTCGCGGAGATCGTCCTTCCCACTCGATCGATCACCGGTCCAGGGCCGACCAATCACCAATGAGGACGCGGGCCCCGGCCACGGATCGGTTCAAGGGCCGGGGCCCCGCGCGACGAACGTGCCAGTCGGGGTCGGGTGTGAAGCTGGCCGGAGTGTGATCCATGAGCCACGTGAAGATCATCAAGAACACGCACAGGGGCCTGCTCTACGAGGACGGCGTTTTCCGAGAGGTTCTCTCCGAGGGGCGTCACGTGGTCCGCCCCGCGCTGAATCTGGGATTCTACCGACGGCCCCGGACCGAGATCGTCCTGGTGGACGTTCGTCAGCGCGACCTGACGATCAAGGGGCAGGAGATCCTGACCGCCGACAAGGTGGCCATCCGCGTCAGCATCATCGTGCAATTCCGAGTGGTCGACCCCGTGGCCGCGCTTCACGAGGTCGAGGATTTCGAGCTCAGGCTGTACGCCGACGTCCAGCTCGCCGCGCGTCGGTCGCTGGCCTCGATGCCTCTGGACGAGATCCTGACCAATCGAAACCGCCTGTCGGACGACATCCTGAGAGACGTGGAGAAGGCCGCCGGCGGCTACGGCGTGGCGATCGCCAGGGCCGACGTGAAGGGCCTGGTCTTTCCTGGCAACCTTCAGGAGATCATGAATCGGGTGCTCGCCGCCGAGCGGAATAGCCAGGCTCAGCTCGTGGAGGCGCGGACCAAGGCCGAGGTCCAGAGGATCGACGCCGAGGCCAGGGCGGAGGCCGAGTTGGTCCAGGCCCGTTCCCGGGCCGAGTCCGCCAGGGCCCACGCCGAGTCCGAGGCCGAGACCCTCCGTGCGCGAACCGAGGCCGAGGTGCGGGCGCTCCGTGATCGCGAGTCCGCCGCGAAAGCCTATGCCGACCACCCGGCCTTGCTCCGCCTGGCCGAGATCGAGGCGCTCGCCCAGCTCGCGCAAGGGTCCAAGGCGAATCTGTATTTCGGGGTCGAGAAGCCGGTGCCGTGATTCTCTGGGCGCATCCCAATTCCCGGGGCGGGTTCATGGCGACCGATCAGGGCCGACCCGCCTGGCGGTGGCGGCGGGTCTGAACGTGGCAGATCGCCACCGCGCAGGCGTCGGCCACGTCGTGGGGCTCCGGAAGTCGATCCAGCCCCAACTCGATCTTGATCGCGTGTTGCATCTGTTCTTTCGGGGCCTTGCCGTAGCCGGTCAAGGTTTTCTTGATCCGGCTCGCGGCGTAGCCGAAGACCGGGACCCCGCGTTCCGCGGCGGCCAGGACGATCACCCCTCGCGCGTGCGCCATGAGGATCGCCGTGCGGGGGTGCTTCACTCTGCTGTGAACCTGCTCCAGGGCCAGCGCGGCGCAAGGGAAGGCGTCGAGAATTTCCAGGACGCCGCGGTGGATCAACTCCAGCCGGTGGCCCAGGGCGTCACCGGAGGCTTTGGTGCGGATCACGCCGGCCTCGACCACGAAGACCCCTCGGGGCCTGGGTTCCAGGACCGCGTAACCGGTGACCCCAAGACCGGGGTCGATGCCGACGATCCGGTCGTTTTCCTCGGTCATGCCCGCCATCGCCGGTTGACTCCCTCCCTGGAGCGTCCCGAGGCGTTCCGCCTTCAGGGACGCTAGCCACGGCCCACGATCTTCCAAGCCGTTCCCTCAGGCCGGTCTTCGAGGACGACGCCCAGCGCGCCCAGCCGATCACGAATCTCGTCGGCGAGCTTGAAATTCTTGTCCTTGCGAACCTGGGCGCGGAGTTCCACCAGCAGCCCAAGCAGGGCGGGGGTCAAGCCGTCGCCCGACGGTTCGGGCCTGGCCTCGGGCAGCGTCCGGAAGAGACCCAGAACGTTGGTCAACTCGCGCAGCGCGACCATGCCCCGGCGATAATCCGCCAGCGCGGCGGCGTCGGTCGGGTCCAGTCCGTGTGCCGCCCGATTCAGGGCGTGAGCCATCTCGAAGAGGCTCCCGAACGCTCCCCCGGTGTTGAAGTCGTCATCCATCGCGTCAAGGAACGCGTCCCGACGTCGAGCGATCTCATTCAACAGCGCCGAGGCCCCGGGATCGAACTCGCCTCGGCGGTTGGGCGCTTCGAGACGGTCGAACCGCTCTCCGGTCAGCGCCTCGAATCGTTCGAACGCTTTGTGGAAGGTCTGAAGCCCTCGGCGGAGTTCCTCCAGTCGGTCCTTGCCCGGTTCGGTGCTGTAGTCGATTGGGCGGCGGTAATGGCTGGAGATGATTAGCGCCCGAAGCGTGTCGGGTTCATAGCGTTCCAGCAGATCTTTCATCAGGACGATCGTGCCGGGGTCGGACTTCGAGATCTTCTTCCCGTTGCGGGTGAGGAGGCCGTTGTGCATCCAGAAGTTGGCGAACGGTTTTCCCGAATACGACTCGGACTGAACCACCTCGTTCTCATGATGCGGGAAGACCAGGTCGAGCCCACCGCCGTGGACGTCGAAATGCTCGCCGAGCAGCTTCATGCTCATGGCCGAGCACTCGATGTGCCAGCCGGGACGTCCCGGCCCCCAGGGGCTTTCCCAGGACGGCTCTCCCGGCTTGGACGCCTTCCAGAGCGCGAAGTCTCCGGGGTGACGCTTGATCGAGGAGGGCTCGATCCTCGCGCCGGCTTGAAGCTCCTCCGGGTCGCGGTGGCTGAGCTTGCCGTAATCGGGGGCGCGGGTCACGTCGAAGTAGACGTCGCCCGACGACGGATACGCGAAGCCCTTGTCGATCAGCCCTCGCGTGATCTCCTGAATCTCGGCGATGTACTCGGTCGCGCGGGGCATGTGGTCGATTCCATCGACCCCCAGCGCCTTGAGGCAACGGAGGTAATCGTCGGTGATCCGCGTGGCGAGCTCGGAAACGGTCGTCCCCTCGTTCCGCGCCTGGACGATCAACTTGTCGTCGACGTCGGTGATGTTGACCACCCAGGTGACGTCGTAACCAAGGTAGACCAGGTACCGCTTGATCGTGTCGAAAATGACGGGCCCGACCATGTGCCCGACGTGACTTTCGGAATACACCGTCGGACCACAGACGTACATTCCCACCTTGCCAGGGGTGACGGTCTGAAAGGGTTCCTTGGCCTGGGAAAGGGTGTTATAGACTCGAAGGGGCATGGCGGCTTTCAAAGGATGGGGGTCGTGTCGTGGCGTCGCGTCGCGATCGCCCTCATTCCATTCAGTCTGGGTGGGGTCCGTCGTCGTCGAGGGAAGGCGCGGCCGGTTCTGGACGTTCGAGCAAGACCACGGCCTCGCAGGAGATCGCCTCTCCCCGGCCGATCGGACCGACGCGTTCGCCCGTCTTCGCCTTCACGTTGACGAGGTCGGGTTCGACCGTCAGCATTCCGGCGATCTTGGCCTGAATCGCGGCCTTGTGGGGGCTGATTTTCGGTTCCTGGGCGTGGACGATCAGGTCACAATTCACCACGCCCCATCCCGCGTCGCGGACACGATCAACCACCTCGGTCAGCAAGCGAGCGCTGTCCAGATCCTTCCATCGCGGATCGGTGTCGGGGAAGTATTCGCCGATATCCCCCAGCCCAGCGGCCCCGAGCAGGGCGTCGGCCAGCGCGTGGAGCACCACGTCGGCGTCGGAGTGTCCAAAGAGGCCCTTGGGGTGGTCGATCCGCAGACCACCGAGCACCAGCGGTCGACCCTCCACGAGTCGGTGCGTATCGTGTCCCATCCCAACGCGGATCGCCACCGAGATTTCCCCTTCAAACGCCGAGGACTGGCCCGAAACGATCCTAACGCCTCGGCCGGAACTCCGCCATCCCGCCCCGTCCCTCCGCGCGTCGGCCCGTTCTTGACCCGCTTTTTCATTTCGGGAAGCGAAGGATGCAACTTGAGAGGACAATGCGGATTGGTTCAGACTCGACGGAGAAATCGCACATTTTTTTCTCGTTCCTTGGAAAGGGGTTACGAAAAGTCCAGAGGACCCGTCCTCCCTCCGGCATCGTCCGTGCATTATCGTGACGACGTGACGGACGACGGTTCCTGGCTCGGAACGCCTGGGGCCCGGTCCGAGAACCTTGAGTTGACTTTGGGCTGGGCACGTTGACATGGAGGGCGTCATGCTGGTCTTAAGCCGCAAGCTGAACGAGAAGATCCTGATCGACGGCGGAATCACCATCACGATCGTGAAGGTCGACCGAAACCAGGTTCGGATCGGCATCGATGCTCCAGGAGACGTCCCCGTCTTCCGCGAGGAGATCGCTCCGGCCAGCCTCCGCGGCGAAGCGGGCGCAGTGACCGTCGGTTCCTGAACGCTTCCGAATCGAGAACGGGCTCCATCTCCGGGTTTATGCTCGACAGGGACGGGATCGCGGGTTAGTTTAACCCTCGTTGAACGTTGAGAGTCGGATGGCCCGTCGGACGATCCGGGAGGCGTGGATGAGTGAATTCGAGGCGACCGAAGTCAACCGTCGTGACTTTCTCCAGGCTGGCACCGCCGCGACCGCGTCCGCGATCGCCCTTGGGACCGCCTCGGCCCCGAGACCGACGACGGCCCAGGAACCCGACGCGGCGAAGCTGGGGGACCTGCCCAGGCGCAAACTGGGCAAGACCGGCGTCGACGTCACCATCTTGAACCTGGGAACCTGGCGCAGTCCCGGTCTGGACCGGCTCTTACGGTTCGCCTACTCCAACGGGGTCCGATACGTCGACACCGCCCGGAGCTACGGCTCGGAACCCGCGATCGGCCGATGGTTCCAGGCGATGCCCGAGGTTCGGAAAGAGATCTTCCTGGTCACGAAGGACTCGCCCAGGGTACCGGCCGAGATGCCGGCGATGCTCGACAAGCGTCTGGCCGACCTCAAGACCGACCACGTCGACCTCTTCTTCGTTCACGCCCTCGGCGATCACCACTCGCTCGACGAGGCGATCGAATTCGCCTCCGGCAAGGCGATGAGGGAGATGGTCGAGAAAATCAAGAAGTCGGGCAAGGCGAAGTTCGTCGGCTTCTCGACCCACCACAAGGATCGCGCCAAGATCATTCAGGCCGCCGCCGACGCGAACCTCGTCGACGTGATCATGCTTCAGTACACCCCCTGGCTCGACAAGGACTCCGACCTGAACAAGGCGCTCGACGCCGCCCACAAGAACGGCATCGGCCTGATTTCCATGAAGCAGGTGGCCGGACAATCCGACCGAATCCTCGACGAGGTTCCCAAGCGGGTGCCCGTGCTGAAGGAACGCGGGCTCACTCCCTACCAGGGGCTCTTGCACGCGATCTGGACCGACGAGCGGATCTCGAGCGCCTGCGTCTCGATGCGCAACACGGACCAGATTCGTGAGAACGCCCACGCCGCCAGGACGTTCGAGCCCCTGAAAACCTCGGACATTCGCCAGCTACGCGACGCCTGCCTCGCCGCCGGCCCCACCTTCTGCGCCGACTGCGACGGCCGTTGCTCTCACGCCGCGGGCACCAGGGCGGCGCTCGGCGACCTGACCCGGCTGATCACCTACCACGATCAGTATGGCTACCGCGGAGAGGCCCGAAAACTCTTCGCCGCGATGTCGCCTGAACAAAAGGACTGGGCCGGGGCCGATCTCGACGCCGCCCGCCGGGCCTGCCCCAACGGCCTCGACTTCGCCCACCTTCTCGAAAAGGTCGATCGCGACCTCGCTTGATCCGTCGCGACTCGGCGCCGACGTCGCCAGGTTCTCAAGGCCCGAGGGAGGACCGACCCTCGGGCCGTCTCCTTTCCCAACCGTTGGGCCGCGTTCCAAGTCGATTCGCGGGATTTGAGCGACGCGAGGACTAGGCGAACGACGAGCGATCAGGTATTTTCGTAGGTTACGCCCCCCAGAATTCCGGGGTCCAATCGGGGGAATTTCGCATGTTGACCACGCGCGGGAGGTTTGGCCTGTGGTGAAGTTACGGGTACGGTCGGGCGAGTCGATCCAGGAAGCGGTCCGCCGCTTCCGCAAGCTCTGCGAGCGGAGCGGTCTTCGCAAGGAAATGCGACGCAAGGCCTATTATGAGAAGCCGAGCGAACGCCGACGCCGCGAGGAGCTGAAGCGGCTTCGAAAGGCCCGCCAGGCCGCCCGGGTTTGAGCCACTAGGCCTTTTTGGCCCGCCGCTCCCCGGTTCGATCGACAGCCAGGGATGATTCCCGACCGACCGAGGTCGTCGCGGGAATCATCCCTGGCTGTGGCGCGTTCGAACCCTCGCCTCGCTCTTACCTTTTAGACCAGCACTTCAAATTGAGGGGCCGAGTTTCCCTGGGCCCTCCGACGAATCGGCTCGACCTCGTCGCGAACGAACGCCTCGACTTGCTCGGGGGATCGCCCGACGTACCGGTCGGCCTGAAGGACCGTCGAGTAGTCCAGCGCGGGGAACGTCGGATCGCCCTGAAGCCGTTCGATCAGGTCGTTTCCCGGCTCCCCCGCCTTCATCCGCGCGACCGCGGCCAGCGAGTGTTTGCGGATCGTCTCGTGGAGGTCTTGCCGGTCTCCCCCCGCCTGAACCGCGGCCATCAGGAGGTTCTCCGTCGCCATGAAGGGCAGTTCCTGGGCGACGTGTCGGGCCACCATCGCGGGATGGACGACCAGTCCCGGGACGACGTTCTGATATAACCCGAGGATCGCGTCGATCGCCAGGAACCCCTGGGGCAAGGTCAGTCGGCGGACCGCGCTATCGTCGAGGGTGCGTTCCAGCCATTGGGTCGCGGCGGTCTGGCTCGCCGCCGCCGGAAGCGCCGAGACGAACCGGGCCAGCGAGCAGATCCGCTCGGCGCGCATCGGATTCCGCTTGTACGCCATCGCCGAGGAGCCCACCTGTTCCTGTTCGAACGGCTCCTCCAACTCCCGCTCATGAGCGAGCAGTCGCAGATCGGTCCCGAAGCGGTGGGCGCTCTCGGCCAGTCCGCCGAGGGCGGACAGGACCTGGGAGTCGATCTTCCGGGAATAGGTTTGACCGGAAACCGGGTAAGTCCGGGGGAAGTCGAACGCGAGGGCGACGCGTCGATCCAATTCCTCGACCTTCGCGTGGTCGCCGTCGAAGAGCGCGAGAAAGCTCGCCTGGGTTCCGGTGGTTCCCTTCACGCCGAGGAACTTCAATTCGTCGATCCGACGCTCAATCTCGTGGAAGTCGAGGATCAGCTCGTGGCACCAGAGGGTCGCGCGCTTGCCCACCGTCACCAGCTGAGCGGGCTGAAAGTGGGTGTACCCCAGGCAGGGCAGGTCTTTCCAGGTCGTCGCGAAGGTGCCCAGCGCGTCGATCGCGGCGACGAGCCGGTCGCGGACGAGGCGGAGCCCCTCGCGAATCAGGATCAGGTCGGTGTTGTCCGTGACGTAGCAGCTCGTGGCGCCGAGGTGGATGATCGGCCTGGCCTCGGGAGCGGCGTCCCCCAGGGTGTGAACATGCGCCATGACGTCGTGGCGGAGCCGCTTCTCGTGGCGTCTGGCGGCTTCGAAGTCGACGTCGTCGACCTTCGCCCGCAACGCGTCGACCTGCGCCTCGGTGACGTTCAACCCCAGGGCCCGCTGGGCCTCGGCCAGCGCGACCCAGAGCCGCCGCCAGGTCGAGAATTTCGTCCGCGACGACCAGAGTCGGGCCATCTCGGGACTGGCGTACCGAGTGACAAGGGGATTCTGATAAACGGATTCGTGATTCATGAGTCAGCCGATCGCCAACCGCGCTAGATTCCGCCCAGGACCCGGGCGCGGCCGACCCGGGAGATGGCCAGCATGAACCCGGCGGTCCGCAGCGAGATCGATTTCTTTCGGGAGAGATCGTAAACCTTTTGGAAGCCCCCCACGAGGCGCTTTTCCTCCTCGCGTTGGATCTGTTCCAGCCCCCAACGGAAATGCTGAAGGTTCTGCACCCACTCGAAGTAGCTCACGATCACGCCGCCCGAATTGGCGAGGATGTCGGGGACGACCACGATTCCCCGTCGTTGAAAGACCTCGTCGGCTTCGGGCCAGGTCGGGCTATTGGCGGCCTCGATCACGATCTTGGCCTCGACCTGTTTGGCGAGTGAGGCGTCGAAGACCCCGCCAAGCGCGGCGGGGATCAGGACGTCGACCGGGGAGACCAGAAGCTCCTCGTTGGTCGCCGCCCTGCCGCCAGAGAACCCCACCACCTTGTGGTGCCTGGCCATGTGGGCGTCCAGGGCGGCCACGTCGATCCCCTCGGGATTGAGGACCGCGCCAAAGGCGTCGGAGACGCCGACGATCTTGCCTTTCTGGGCGTGAAGGATGCGGGCGGTGTTGCTGCCGACGTTCCCATAACCCTGGATCGCGAAGGTCGTACCTTCCACGACGCGATCCATCCTGGCGAGCGCCTCCCTGGCGATCAGAGCGACGCCGTACCCCGTCGCCGCCTCGCGCCCCTCGGAGCCGTGCAATTCCACGGGCTTTCCGGTCACGCAGGCGGGATAAAAACCATGAAACTTCGAATATTCGTTGTAGATCCAGGCCATGACCTGAGCGTCGGTCCCCACGTCGGGCGCGGGGATGTCCTTGTCAGGTCCGATGAAGTCGTGGATCTGCTGGACGAATCGCCGGGTGAGGCGTTCGAGTTCCGCCTTGGAGAGCTTGGAGGGATCGCAGTTCATTCCCCCCTTGCCGCCGCCGAAGGGGAGGTCGACGATCGCCGTTTTCCAGGTCATGAGGCTGGCGAGCGACCGGGCCTCGTCCATGTCCACGTGGGGGTGATACCGAAGGCCCCCCTTGAACGGGCCTCGGGCGTTGTCGTGCTGGACCCGATAACCAAAGAAGTTGCCGATCTCGCCGGAATCCATCTCGATGGCGACCTCGACACGAAGCTCGCGCTCAGGCGTGATGAGCAACGTCCTCATGTTGTCGGTCAGGTCCATCAGCGACGCGGCTTGATCGAAGTAATAATTCGTGGCCTCGAAGGCTTGCATCGCGTCGCCCGTCCAAGGTCAACTGGAGCGAAAGGGACCGGTCGCCGGCCCTGATCGTAACGAACCGAGCCGTCCCCCCGCAATCCCGCCACGACTGGCTCGCCTCCCACTCACCCCGAGAGAGTCCTCGATGAGTCGCCCCTGGGTCCTGGCCGAGACGAACTATCGAGAGGTCAAGTCGAGCGCGCCCGTCGAGGTGGCGGTGCTTCCCCTCGGCGCGACCGAGCCGCACAACCTGCACCTGCCTTATGGGACCGACACCTATCAGGTCGAGTCGATCGCCGAACGCGCCTGTGGCAGGGCCCACGAGCGCGGAGCGCGGGTCGTCATGCTCCCCCCCCTGCCCTTCGGTACGGAAACCAATCAGATGGGGTTCCCGCTGGCGATGAACCTGAACCCGTCGACCGTCGCGCGCGTGGTCACGGACCTTGTCGCGTCCCTGGCGATCCATGGCGTCAAGAAATGCGTCTTGCTCAATGGACACGGCGGCAACGATCTCAAGTGGTTGCTCCGCGAGCTGCACCTGGAGACCCCGGTGCATCTCTTCCTTTGCAACTGGTACAAGGTCGCGGCCGACCGGCACCGCGAAATCTTCGAGGACGCCGGGGACCACGCCGGTGAGCTCGAGACCAGCCTGATGATGGTCCTGCGACCGGACCTCGTCTCCCTGAATCAGGCCGACCAGGGCGCCATCGCGAAGTCGAGGTTCACGGCGGTCGTTCAGGGCTGGGTCGAGATCACCCGCCCCTGGCATCTCCTGACGACGAACTCCGGCGCGGGCGACCCCCGTCCCGCGACCGCCGAGAAAGGCGAACGCCTCGCGGAGATCGTCGTCGATCGCCTCGCCGACTTCCTGGTGGAACTCGCGGCCAGTCCCCTGGACGATCGATTTCCGTTCCAGTGATCCGCGATTCGAGTCAAGACATGTTTCAAAAACAATCGCGATTTATCTTGAGACGTTTCATGCGAACCGGCTTCCTCATGACGCGATCGCCACTCGGAATGAACGCCCCCGTCGTCTCCATCG
>JBFWRA010000013.1:0-13684 GCA_050249155.1 Isosphaeraceae bacterium
TGAGTGACTCGTGTATCACTCCTCACACGAGGAATGAGTTATAGCAAACTGTAGGCCGTTCTCGCGGGCCGCGGAAAAAATCGCTCGCGATTGACGCCAGGACCTGGCGAGAAAGGTCGATTCCGCCGATTGAGAGTCAAGGTCGAACCTGAACACTCATGAGTTTCTTCGTCGAAACGAGCGGATTGTTCGCGAGTTTACAAAAAAAGGGACAAAGGCGCGAATCCTGGGGTTCCTGGGGATTCACGGGGCTTCGCGTCGACGTCCCGTTGATGCGACCGAGAGTGGCGGATCCGCCCGAGAATTGAGCATCGGGGGGACGGGCGTTCGGTCCTGGGTTTGCCACGACCCGTTCCGGGTCGTGGGGGTCACGAGGGTCGGCCCACGAGGTCCTTCGCGAGCGCCAGCGCTCCTTGCAGGACGACCTCCTCGCCGAGGCTCGCTCCGACCAGGTCGAACGTGCCTCGGAACGGAGGGAAGACGCAGGCGTCAAGCTGCTTCCGGATCGGACCGAGCCAGAGTTCCTCGCCGATGAGGGAGACGCCCCCTCCCAGGATGATCCGTCGCGGGGCCAGGATCGTGACCGCCTGTCCAAGTCCCAACGCCATGGCGTGTACGGCCTTGTCCAGAAGAAGCCTGGACTGGCGATCTCCCCCCTTGGCGGCTTCCGCGATATGCGTGGTTTCAATCGCCGCGGGATCGCCTCCGGCCAACTTGAGCACGATCCACTGGTTGCGACCCTCCGCGAGCAGGCGTTCGGCGACCCGACGCGCCTCGGAGGCGATCGCCCAGCCCGACGCGGCCGCTTCGAGGGTCACGACTCCCTGGTCCGAGTTGAATCGGTCGGTGACCCAGAGGTGGCCCAACTCGATCGCGCCGGCACCCGCGCCTCGGTAGATTTTGCCATTCAGGATCAGGCCGCCGCCGATCCCGCTCCCGACCGTGAGGTAAAGCAGGGGTGAGATCCCCTGTCCCGCGCCGAAGCGCGCTTCGCCCAACCCCGCCACGTCGGCGTCGTTTTCGAGCGCGACCCGGGTGATCCCGAGGTTCTCCCGGAACCAGGAGGCGATCGGAAATCGTTCCCAGCCCGCGACGTGATGCGAGAGCGTCACGACCCCCTGTTGCGAATTGACAGGGCCGCCGAAACCGATCCCGGCGGCGTCCACCTGTGTGGAATTGATCCCCGCTTTGTGAAGCAGAGCGCCATACGACGACAGGATCTGATTGAGGATTGCCGCCGCCTGGTTCTCCGGCACGATGACCTGGCGTTCCAGGGCGACGATGGAACCGTCGCCCGGCCCGAGCGCGAGTTGAAGTTTCGTGCCGCCGATCTCGACGCCAAGGCGCAGCAGGTCGTTCATCTTCGTCCGACTCACGTCAAGAGGGGGGAGACTCAACTAGCGCCGTTGGTCGAGACGTCCGCGAGTTCGGCGAACCGCCGATTCAGGTCGTCGATGACCCAGTGGAAGACGACCAGGTGACAGGACTCGACGATTCCCATGTCGTCGATCGCCACGTGGAGGTTGTGGTGAGCCAGACTGTGAAGCTTGCCGCCGTTGAACCCGGTGATCCCGACGGAGTCCATGCCGTGGGCGTTGGCCCACTCGACGGCCCTGAGAATATTGGGGCTGTTGCCCGAGCCGGAGATCGCCAGCAAGAGATCCCCTGGCGAGGCGAGGTTCTTGAGCTGTTCGAGGAATACGGATTCATAATTGACGTCGTTGGCGATCGCCGTCACCCAGGGGGTGTTGTCGGTGAGACTCAAGACGCGCAGACGTCGTTGACTCTGAAAGTCGCGCAAGGTGCATTTGGCCAGGTCTTCGCAAAGGTGCGACGCCGTGGAGCCCGACCCGCCATTCCCAATGATGAACACGAACCGGCCGTCACGATAGCGCCGATCGATGAGATCGCAAAGGTTCTGGACCTGGCTCCGGTCGATCCGTCGGACCTCGTCGCAGACCCTTTCCAGATAATCATGTACGCCAAGCGAGACGCCGAGCATCGGTCGAACTCCAGGAAACTCGTCCAGTCCAGTCCCCGTTCGGGAGGCTGATCGGATTGTAAGGCTTGAGGGTTTTGGGCGAAAGTCAAGTTGCTGAGAACGACCGGCCGATCGTGTCCGACGTGACGACGAGGAACCGCCCCTGAGACAATAGGACGACCCTCCTGATACAATCGTCGAAAAGCGTCGGCTTCGCGCGGGTTCACCAAGGGCGGTGAGGATGAGTTGGGTCTGGACAGCCTCGCTAAACGGTGGACTCTGCGCGGCGGGGTATCTCGCGGCGCGAGATGGTTTGCGACAGCCCAGGGGCCTCACCCTGGGGTTGGCCACGGCGGTCCTCTCCTGGTCGTGGCTGACCCTCGGCCTGGAGCTCTTGGGTTCGTTCGGTTTTCTGGCCCGAGGGCCGCTCCTGGGTTGGGTGCTGGCCGGTCTCGGGGCCGCGTGGGCGGTCGGACGGCTTCGAGGCCGATCGCCGAGGCGCGAGGCTGGTGAGGTTCACCAACCCTGGGGATGGGAGGGGGTCGTTTCCCTGGGCCTGGTGCTCTGGGTCGCGGCCGCTCTGGGGGCGACCTCTCTGGCCCTTCCGGTGAAGGTGGTCAGCGACGGTCCGATCTACCACCTCTACTTCGCCGTGCGCTGGTGGAAGTCGCAACGGTTGGACCTGATCGCCACTCCGTTCGGCGAGAACGCCGCCACCTATTTCCCGGCCGTGGGAGATCTCTGGTTCACCTGGCTGATCGTGTGTCACGGCGGTGAACTCTTGGCCAAGGTCGGCCAGGCCCCGTTCCTGGTTCTCGCGGGAATGAGCGCGTTCGCGCTTTGTCGACGTCTGGGAGGGTCGGGACGATCCTCGATGGTGGCGGTCTGCTGGTTCCTTTCCTCGGCTCCCCTGCTGCTGTTCTCGTTCGAGCCGAACGTCGACACGATCTTCGTCGCGGGGGAGTTGCTCGGGGTCCTCTTCCTGCTGAGGTATCTCACGGGTGACGATGGACTGGCGTCGCTCTGGCTCAGCGGTCTGGCGTTCGGCTGCGCGATGGGGACCAAGGTGGTGGGGGTGGTCTTCGTGCCGCCGTTGATCCTGGCGGGAGTCGTCGCGGCGTTCTGGGTGGAACCCAGTCGATCGAGAAAGCTCCTGGGAGCGTTCTCGGCGGTCGCGGCCCCGTCGGTCGTTTCGGGGTTCTGGTTCGCGCGCAACGCCTGGCTCACTGGGAATCCGCTCTACCCGCTCCACCTCAGACTGTTCGGTCGGGTCTGGCTGGCGGGTTGGTATGGCCCGGAAGTCATGCCAATGAGCCAGTATTACCTGCCCTTGAGCGATTGGCGGTCCTTTCTGGATACGATGCTCGCGGTCCTCGACGCTCGGCTCGCGCCGTTGTGGTTGGCGGCGGTCGCGGGTGCCTGGGCGTTCTGGGCGAACAAGCGCCCCAGGGTGGACGGCTGGGTCTGGGCGGCCTCCGGGCTGGCGATCCTCAACGTCGCCCTGTACTGGCTGGTGATCCCCTATCGCACACAGCAGCGGTTCATGCTCCAGGCCCTGGGCCTGGCCGCGATTCCACTGGCCAGGCTCTTCGACCGCCTCCGTTGGCTCCCCGCGCTCGGAGCGCTTCTGCTGGCGGTCCACATGATCACGCCCCAGGGTTGGCTGTTCACCGACCCCGGTCGGGAACCCCCCTGGGACCTCAGCCCGGTCGTGCCGAACGCGGTTCCCGGCCTTCTTCCCCTGCCACACGAACCGTCGACGATCCTCGTCACGCTCTCCAATCCCGGCGCTCGGATCGCGCTGCTGGCCGCGACGGCCCTTGGGCTCGTCGCCATGGCGTCCGCCTGGAGCTGGGCCCGTTTCGCGCGATACAGGAAGATGACATCCCTGGGGATCGCCCTCGTGGCGACGACGCTTCTCGTCTCATTTCACGTCCTGGCGGTGCATCCCTGGGACGGTGACGCCCGGACGGCGTTCCTCGCGCGGTTTCCCGACTACTTCCGGGGATGGATCGAGACCGATCGACGAGCCGGGCCGGCGGGCGCTCGGATCGCCTACGCGGGCACCAATCTTCCCTACTATCTCTTTGGTCCAGGGCTGAGAAACGAGGTCAGGTCGATCAACGTGGACGCCCATCGCGGCTGGTTGCTCCACGATTATCACCGTGAGGCGAGCGCCCGAGCCAACGAACCCGTGACCTGGAACCATCCCAGGCCAGGCTGGGATCGCATGCGACCAGACTACCAGGCCTGGCTGGCGAACCTTCACGCCGAGGGGATCGACCTTCTGGTCGTCGCCCGAGCCAACCCCGTGGAAGGCCCTCACAACGTCGCCGACGCCGAGGGTTTTCCGATCGAGCGCGTCTGGGCCGACGCGCACCCGGAGGCGTTTACCTTGCTGTACGGCCCCGAATCCGGTGATCCGCTCTATCGACTCTATCGAGTCAATCCCCCCGCTTCCGCCAGGCCACGCGATCCCTGAGGTTTCCCTCGTCGGCGATGTGAGCGTGAAATTTGATGAGACCTTGGAAATCTTGAACGGAACGAACCCCGAGTTCCCACTCATAATCTTTGACGAGGCCGCGAGGTCGGCCCGCCTCCCCGCCGGAACTTCGGGAGCTTGCCCTCATGCGATTGACCTTGCGAACCCTCCTGGCCTGGCTTGACGACAAGCTCCCGCCCTCCGAGGTCCGGGAGATTGGAAAACAGGTCTCGGAAATCCCTTACGCGAAGGAACTGGTCGAGCGAATCCATAAGGTGACCCGTCAGCGCCGGCTTACCGTACCTCCGGAACGCGGTCCCGACGCGGTCGACCCCAACCTCGTCGCGGCCTACATCGACAACGAGCTGGAACCGGAGCGGGTGGCGGAATTCGAGAAGAAGTGTCTCAGTTCCGACGTCCACCTCGCGGAGGTCTCCAGCACCCACCAGATCCTGAGCCTGGTGGGCCAGAAGGCCAAGGTTCCCGCCGAGGCGAGGCTCAGGATGTACGGGCTCATCAAGGGCCGGGAGTCGATCCGGCCGACGCGCGAGGAAGTCGTGCGCGCCGCCGAGGCTCCCCCCGAACCGGAGGGGCCTCAGGTCTGGATGATTCCGGAGCCCCCCCGGCGTCGATGGCTGGAACGATTCGGCCCGGTCGTCGCGGTGCTCGGACTGATCGGCATTCTGGTGATCACGGCCTGGGAAACGCTGACGACGGATAGCGGACAAACGTTCCCCAACGTGATCGCTTTGAACTCGGGCCAGGATGGCCAGGCGGCGGCGGAACGCGCCATCGCGGGAGAGCCCCCCTTGACGGCTCCGGCTCGCGAACCCAATCGACTGTTCCCCTCGGCGACCAAATCGGAACCGGTCCCCAAACCGGCACCGGCTTCCGAGCCCGAGGGCGCGCCGGCGAAGTCCGAAGTCCCCGCGGGGGATCAACCCCCCTCGGCTCCTGACGGCGCGATTGGTCTCGCTCGAAAGACCTCGGGAGTTCTCCTCCGATTCCAGCCCGCCACTCGCGACTGGGAACGTCTGACCGACGTCACTCCCCTTCGAGAGCAAGACCGTGTGCTCGGGCTGGCCCCCTTTCGCTCGGCGCTGGAGGTTGGATCGGCCAACGTCGAACTGGTCGGCGAGTCGGAGGTCTGGATCAACGCGACCCCCAGGACCCTGGCGGCGCGATTCTCTCTGGCGAGAGGCCGGGTCGTTCTGCACGGCACCACGCCTTCGCTTCCGTTCGAGGTGCGGGTCGGCGAGTCGATCCACACGATCACGCCTCCTCCCGGCGCGACGGTCGGGGTCGAACGCGTGATGGTCCACGAGCCTGGGCTGGTCACGCCAAATCCTCCGGTGATCCGCGTTCACGCGACCAGCGCCCCCGTGCGCGTGGCGGTCCAGGGCGGGGCGGAGTTCACGCTTGAAGAGGTGGGCTCGATCACGCTGGGAGGAGGCGTCGAAACGCCCTCGCCCATCGCGGGCGCTGCCCCCTCGTGGGTCACCGAGACGGAACCCTCGGCCTTCGATCAATCGACGGGCGGCCAGTTCATCACGTTCCTGCGGGAGGACCGGCCCCTCGTCTCCGGCCTGGTGGAGGCGTCGGAGGCGGAGGAGAAGGAGGTCTGCCGACTCGCGATCTCCGCGTTGAGGGCCGTGGGCGACGTTTCGTATATCGCCCCCTTGCTGAACGCGGAGAACGATCCGAACGCCCCGACCAAGAGAAAGGCCGCCATCGCGGTTCTTCGGAGCTATCTCGCGGAAGGCCCCGAGGCCGTCGACGTCCTGAACGAGCAGTTTCGTCGACAATTCGGGGACGAGTTCGGGCCGCTCGCCATGAAGCTCCTCAACGGGTTCAGCCCGTCGGAAGCCGCCGACGAGGCGACGTTCGCGCAACTCGTCGAGTTGCTCGCGGCCAGCCGCGGGGAACCGGTCGGCGTCCGGGAACTCGCCCTGGACAATCTGAAGTCGCTCACGGGCCGAGACGACCTGGGCTACGACCCCGAGAAGCCCGACGACAAGGGATTGAAGACCTGGCGCGACCTGCTCCGTGAACACGAGTTGAAGGCCGCCCCTCGAAAAGCGGCCGGACGTTGAGTTGAGCCGAACGCGGAGACGACGCGGGCTCGCCGCTCGCGTCGAGAGTTCAGGAGTTCGCGCGTGGTTGATTCTTACGAAGAGTACCGGTGGTTCGCCGAGCGTCTGGCCAGGGAAGCCGGGGGCCTCCTCATGGAGGCCTTCGGCAAGGTCAAGGCGAAGGAGAAGGGCCCGGCCGACCTGGTTACCGAGGCGGATTTCGCCAGCCAGGAGCGGATCGCCCAACGGATCAGGGAAACTTACCCCGGCCACACACTGCTGGCCGAGGAGGAAGGCGCGGACACCGATTTCAACAACCCCTGGCGCTGGGTCGTCGACCCGCTTGACGGCACGATGAACTTCGCGCACGGCTTCCCGTGCTGGGTCGTCTCGATCGGCCTGGAACACTCCGGCAATCTGGTGGCCGGGGTCGTCCACGTCCCCTTGACCGGTCAGACCTACAGCGCCTCTCTGGGAAACGGGGCGACGCTCGACGGCGAGCGGATTCGGGTCAGCCCCGTCGATCAGTTGCGAACGAGCCTGATCACCACGGGACTCCCCACGAATTTCGAGGCCGACGCGGACCGACAGACGGCCTACATGCGACGCTTCTCCACGCGGACGCACTCGCTCCGTCGCACCGGTTCGTCGGCGTGGAATCTCGCCCTGCTGGCGTCCGGGGCCTGCGAGGTCTGTTACGCGACCGTGATGCATCCCTGGGACGCCGCCGCGGGCGTCCTGCTCATCCAGGAAGCGGGGGGAGTCGTCTCACGGTTGGATGGCGAGCCCTACGACCTTTACGGCCTTGAGATTCTGGCGAGTAACGGCCGGGTCCACCAGGAGGCCGTCTCGGCGCTCTCGGAAGCCTGGCCAGAACGAGGACGCGCGACCGGTCACGCCGGGGAGCGGACCTGACGGGTCGGGCGAGGGTTTCCGTGCAGGCGGGTCGGTCCCATGATATAGTCGATCGAGTGACCCGAAGACGACGGGACTGGTCGTCCGGGCACGTCCACGTCGGCGATCGCTTGCCCGACCGAACTCGGCGGGTCGGGGTGGAACCCCTCGAACGGGGCCTCGCGTGCGCACCTGGGAAGGTTTGGCGACTTGTCCAGCGACCCTGACCATCTCACGTCGTCCAGGATCAGGCCTTGGGGCGTGATACTGCTGGCTCTGATCGGAACCGGACGCGATTGCCGGGCCGGTGGCCCACCGTCCTCGCCAGAGGCACCCCAGGCCTCCGTGATCGGCACGGCGACCGATCGGGCGATCAACCTGTTCTTGAAGACCCCGGACGACCTCGACGCGATCTGGAAGACCCTCGCCCGGCCCGATTTCGTCCTGATCCGGGGCGAGGAATACGAACGCCTCAAGCAGGCGGTCCCAGAGCGTGGCGCGCCGCGGCGCGCCCAGATCCCCGGGGCGGTGATCAGTGGGGTCAAGATCCGTGGAAACGTGGAGGGAGACCTCGCCGACGTCGTCGTGGAGACGACCCTGGTTCTGGAGTCGGACGATCCCACCTGGGTTCCCATTGGACTTGACGGGTTGACGTTGACCGGCTCGCGAGAGGGCGACCGGGAACTTCCCATTCGCGCGGTCGATGGAGGGGGTTGGGAAGTGGAGTCGCGGGGTCGAGGGCCCCACCGGATCTCAACCGCCCTGGTCGCGCCGGTTCGCTCGACCGCGGAGGGGAGACGACTGGAGATCCCGATTCCCGAGGCGGCGAGGACCGGTCTGGACATTGGGATTCCCCAGCGGGTGAGCGAAGCGTCGACCGGACTTGGGGAGCCGATCGCCAGCCAGCGGGTGGAAGAGGATGGTCGGACGACCACTCGGCTTCAGGCCGAGGTCGCGCCGCGGGCGAAGCTCGCGGTGATCTGGAAGATCGAGGAGGAAGCGGCCTCGTCGCTCGCGCCGCTGCTGGTGGCGCAGGGGGAGATCGCCCTGGAGGTGGACTCCGGGTCGTTGCGGACGCGCTCCTCCTGGGCGATTCGCTCGCTCCGAGGCTCGACCCGCTCCCTTCAGTTCCGACTCGACCCGGAGGAGGAAGTCCGGGAAATCGAGTTGGACGGTCAGACGCCTCCCGCGGGAATCGAGCGCGCCGGAGGCGCGACATTGATGACGATCCCCCTGGTCGAACCCCTGGGGCCTGGGCAGGAGCGCCGCCTGGTGATGACCACCCGCCGCGCGATCCCGGTCGGTCCCCTTGCGCGGTTGACCTTCAACGGATTCCCCTTGACCGATGCGAGAGAGCAAGCGGGCGCGATCGGGATCTCTCGGGGGAGTCAACTCTGGGTTTCCGCCACGGCCGGGCGAGGGGTCCGTCAGATCGATCCTCGCACCGAGCTTCCGGTGGAGCTGCGGTCGAGGCCAGGGACGGAACTCGCGTTCCAGTTCTCCGAGCAACCGTTCGAGCTGAACTTGAAGATCGAACCTTCGCTTCCCCTGGTCACGGCGCAGAGCCGGACGACCGTCTCACTGGATCGCTCATTCGCCCGGATCGAGACGTGGCTGGACTACCAGACCACGCGAGGGCGGCTCTTCGAGCTGAGCCTGGGAGTGCCGCCGGGCCTCGACGTCGAATCCGTGGGTCCCGAGGACGTGGTGAAGTCCTGGCAGAGTGGACCACTTCAGGACGCGTTCCCGTTGCGAGGGTTGAACACCGGCCTGGGATTGATGACGGTTCGGGTTACCCCCAGAGTGCAAGACGCGGGGCGATTCTCCCTCCAGATCGTCAGCCGGCAGCGAAGCGATCCATCGAAGCCGGTCTCCATCGGCCTGGTTCAGCCTCTCGGGGTTCTCGCTGGCGGCGGACGTCTGGCGGTTCTCGCCGAGCCGAGCCTCGGCGTGGAGCTGGCCGAGGATGGTCGACCGGCACCGGACCTCGGCCCGTTTCGCACCGCGGCGCTTGCTCCCCCCGCGGATTGGCCCTGGCCTGGCGGTCGAACTCCGATCGGACCTCCCGAACTTTGGCTTCGTTTCGACGAGAGCCCGAGCGCGCTCCCCCTGAGGATCACCGTCCATCCGATGGAGTTGTCGCATTCGACGAGCCTGGTCGCCAGGCTCGATCGTCAAGGGGCCGACGTCACCCAGGACGTCGACTGCGCCATCCGCTTCGGAACCACCGGGCAGGTTGACGTCTCCGTGCCTCAGGCCCTCCAGGGGCGTTGGGAGATCGAGTCCCCCTCGGGCGTCTCCAGAGCGGTCCTGGGGCCCGTCGCCAACGGACAGTCGGTCACGCGATTGTCCCTGCCGACGGAACTCACGAGGTCGGTCCGACTTCGATTTCGATACCGGATCCCCTACGACGCACCGCTGCTTCCCAACGCGAGCACCAGGCTGTCGATTCCCTGGATTGGGATCGTGGGATCGTCGGGAGCCGTGGCGCCACTTCGGGCGACGCTGCTGGTCGAACCCGGGATTTCTCCCCACTTGGACCGCGAAGGATCGGGATGGTCCCAGGTCGCGACCGCGCCCACGGACGCGTGGACGACCCCCGATCAACTGAGCTTCTCGGCCGCGGAACCGGTGGCGGGCTCACTCGATCTTCACCTGACCGCGACCGAACTGGCGAAGCTGCCCGCTCTGGTCGTTCCCAGGCTCTGGATTCGAAGCGTCGTGGCCTCCGAGGGCCGCCAGTTGTCGACGGCGGCGTTCGCGGTCGAATCGAACGAACCCTGGTTCACGGTGGCCCTTCCACCCGGCGCCGAACTCCTTCGGGCGAGGATCGACGGAACGCCGGTCACGCGCGTTGAGCGCTTGCCCCGCGGTGCGGGCCTCCGAGTCAGACTCGGGGAACGGACGGTCGGTTCCCCAACGATCGTCGAGTTCGAATATGTGATTCCAGGCACGGCGACGACACGTGGTTGGGATGGTCCGCGTGTGCTGGGGGACGCCCTGATCCAGCAGACGTTCTGGGAAGTGGTGGTCCCACCGGGGCACGCGGTCGTGGGCGTCCCCTCTGGCTGGACCGATGAAAATGAATGGGATCGTCAGGGTGTCTTCCTCCGGCGGAATTCGCACCTGAGCGTCAAGGAGCTGGCGGACTGGCTCTCGGGCGGGGAAAGCTCCACCGCGGTCAATTCGATCGCCGACAGTGAAACTCCGCGACTGCTCTTCGGCCGGCCGGAAGGGAACGCCGCGCTTCCGATCCTCATCGCCTCCCGAACCTGGCTGGTGGCCACCTGCTCGGGGGCGGTCATGGTCCTGGGCGGCTTCTTCCTCTTGATCTGGCGTCCGACGACGAGGCTGGCCTGGGTGGCCACGAGCTTGTTCGGGCTGACGGTGGCCGCGGTGGTGCACCCCAGCGTGATCCTCCTCGCACTCCAATCGGGGCTGATCGGCGTGGTGCTCACCGTCGTGATCGCGCTCATGCAGCGCCGGGTCGAACGGCGGCAGGCGACCTCGCCAGGCATCGCGGAGCTCGGGGCTTCGCCCTCGGGGTTGGGTGCCGCGAGTTCGACGTTCCAGAGGCCGGGGCTGGAGAATTCGGACGATTCGACCGCGATCCGATCGCGACCGGTCTCCACGATTGATTACGCGCGTCGAGCACCGAGTTCCCCGGCGAACGGGAACTCCGACGAGGCCGCCCCGACAGGAAGCTGGCCCAAGGACCTCGCTCCACCCGGTGGACCATGAGGAGACCGTTTTTCCGACGCTGGCCGATTCTCGCCGCGTTTCCGCTCCTGGCCCTGGCCTTCCTCCAAGGTTCGACACCTTCCGTCGCCGCTCCGCCGGAAGTCGTCAAGGTTCGTGTCCCGGCCGATCAGGTCGATCGTTGGTTTCCTCCGGGCGCGGAATTGACGGGGATGACCGCGTCGGCTTTCGATCGGCTTCTCGACGAGGTCAAGGCGAGCCAGGATCTTCAGACCCCTCCGCGAGGTGCGCGTCTGATCCGCGCGACCCACGCCGCGCGCTGGGTAGGGTCGACGCTGGAAGGCCAGACCGAACTCTTGATCGCCCCGGGCTCCGAGGCCGCGACCGAGATCCCCCTCGATCCCTGGACTCCCGCGGTCATCATCAATCCAGGGAGCGTGAGCCCTTTTCGCTCGAGTGCCTCGGGACGATCCTCGGTGCGTGTGGAGGGGGGACCCGTCGGGGGCGAGCCCACCACGTTGACGATCCCCTGGCGACGTCGGGCTAGACCCGGTTCCCTGGGCCAGAGGTTCTCCCTCGGATTGGGGTCGGCGGAGGCGAACACGCTCCGCCTTGAATTGCCCGATGGATTCGAGCCCGAGGGCCCTGGAGGGATCCGCAAGGGGCCGGAGCCAGGGGCTCGGCCGGGGTTCTCGGTCTGGACCTTTCTCGGAAGAGGCTCACTTCTGGATCTTCGCATTTTTCGACCAGAGGGGCAGGAATCCACACCCGACTCCCCCAGGCTCTGGTGTACCTCGACCACCCGGATCGAGACGGGGGAGGCGTCGGCGAGCTGGGAGAGTGACTGGGAAGTCTCACGAAGCGCGGCGTCTCCCCGGCGCTTCACGATCGATCTCGATCCCGACCTGGAACTTCTTGGCGTGACCGGTCCCGCCGTGGAGGAGGTGGAGTCGTTCCCCGCTCCGGAAGCGCCCCCGCCTCACGTGGGAGCCACTCGGGTCTCCGTGCGGTTGAGCCCACCCGACTCGTCGAGCGACGTTGACGGAGCGGCGCGGCCGACGACCTTGCGAATCCGTTGCCTCGCCAAGGTTCCCACGATGGGGCGCTGGTCGCTGCCCTCCGCGATTCCCGTCAACGCGGTCTGGACAGGCGGGCAGACGACCGTTCGCCTCGACTCTGGCCGGGTCCTCTCGGGCCTCATCCCCAGGAACGGGCGAAGAGTGCCGAATCGCGGCCTGGCCGATCCGACGGATCGCCTCTTGACGTTTGAGTCGCGGATGCCGGGTACGGTGGCGGAACTGGAACTCAAGCGGCCGACCGCGACGGTTTCGGCCGAGGTGCGAGGGAGGCTCCACGTCGGCAATGGCGCTCCCCGACTGGAAGGACGCCTCGCCTGGGTGATTCAGAGTGGGCGGCTTCACGACGTCGCGTTCGACCTTCCGCCGATCTGGACGGCCGATCGCGTCGAGGTCTCGGGGATCGACGCGCCCGTGACGTGGCACTCGGAACCTGGAATCAACGGTGGCACACGTATCCGTGTGAGCTCGCCGACCGGCGGATGGTCGGATCGCCTGGTCGTGTTGAACGTCAGCGCGACCGCCTCGGTGGCGGGGGGCCGCGGCCCGCTGGCGCTGCCGAGGGTCCGGCCCGTCGGAGCGCGGGTCGCGGACGAGCTCTGGGTCGCCATGTCGGAGCGATCGATCCTGCTTCGACCGACGCTCGCGAAGGGACTGGCCTGGATCGACCCCGACACCATCCCCCCGGAACCGGTCAATCCGATCGACGTGAGCCGTCGGACGCCTTCGTCGACGTTGGAAGCGGGTCGTCCGACCCTGGCCTGGAGGTGGATCGCCGAGGACTCCGAGGGTCGGGTCGAACGCGAGCGCGCCCTGCCGACACCCGAGGGATCGATTCACCTTGTCGCCACCCTGGCCGCGGACCAGCTCCGGATCGAGGGTCGAATCGCCATCCAGGTCTCGGAGGGAGACCTTGACGCGATCACGCTGGGCGCCAGCGAGAGCCAGTCCGCCGACGGCTGGCACTTCTTCGAGGAAGGTTCCGGGCGAGAACTTCCGTGCCGCGTCCTTGGTGACGAGGACCGGGCGAAGGCTGGAATTCCGGTCGAGGGCGTGGCCTGGCGCATCGATCTCTCCGAGGTCAGGTCCCCCTCCCTGAACCTCGTCGTACGCCATGAGGGACGCTGGCCCGGCCAGGGAAGACTCCCCCTGCCGATCCTGCCGGGTTCTCATCCGAGCGGAGGGGTGGTGCTTGTCAGGACCGGACGCGAGGTGAGGACCACCCTGACCTCAGGAGGCGTCCGCGCTCTGGACCCCGAGGTCACTCGTCGGTTCCTCATCACGAGGCCGGGGTTTCAGCCCGCGCTGGAGTCCGACCGAGACGCCGAGAGCTCGTCCACCCGCGTCACACACGCCTTCAGCTACGATTCCCCCAGCGACTGGGCGGAACTTCGGACGGAATCCCTCGCCGCGGCGGCCGGTGACGGCGTCATCCGCGACGCCACCCTGACCAGCTGGGTGAACCCCGGCGCGGCCACTC
>JBFWRA010000014.1:0-13440 GCA_050249155.1 Isosphaeraceae bacterium
TACGGACGAGGTTCTTTCCCCAATGCCCGCATCCGACCACGGCGACCGATGGAACTGAACTTGTCATGCGTTGATCCCGGAATTTCATCGCGGTCCCGATGCGCGCCTCGGTTGGTCCGGACTCCGTCCCCGTCGGTTGCCGTCGCGTCCCAGCAACCCGCTTGATCCCGTTAATCTACAATGCCGATTCCACGAGTCTGGTACTAAAGTTTGCGATTCATCGAAATCCAAAACAAGGCTTCGGCGAGACGCGGTTTGAGGACCCCCACGACCCAAGCTTCACAAATCCACTCGAAGGCGTTCAGGCGCGAGAAGGCGATCCCGACCCATCCGAGCCGCCAGCCTCCGCGGCGCCCGCGGATCGGTCGGCCGTCGGAACGACGGGGGTCGCGAATTGGTCAACCTGTTGGGTGGGCGCGACTCGATTCGACGTCTTCCACCGGATCGGGCTTCCCAGGCCCTGGAGAAAAGGAGTCTGGGATGGCTCGGATTCCAGTACGGTCACGGTCGCGGGTCGGGTCGATTCGTCAACGTGGATCGGGGCGGTCATCAAGGTGATCGCGGGAGGAGTCGGGGACCTCCGTGGCCGCGTGGTTGGACTCGAGCGGACCGTCCAATTCGGCCGCGAACACGTGCGCCGATTCGGAACCTCTTCACGAACGTCGAGGCGATTCAAGACGGCGAGGCCGAACGAGGGCTCGTTGAAAAAAATTCCGACCCGAGGCCAGGCACGGCGCGCGGTCAAATCAAATTGACGACCGTCAACCGGTGGCCACGACTGGCACACCACACAATCTAGGAAACGGCTCGGTTGACGTCAATCAACCAAACGCTTCGGAGTTTCTCATCTCATATCGGAACCCCGAGCCGGGCGTGGCGATTCGCAGCGCCTCGTGTCTCGCGAGGCGCGCCGCGGGCGGCGTGCCAGTCGCCTTCCGCACCGCGACGTCCCCTTGATCCGCTCCAGGTTGGGACGCGTGGACTGTCGCACCGAAGTCCAACTCCGCGACCTGGCGGCGTCCCACGCACGGGCCCGTCTCAGCTGGAACGCGGCGACCAGCGGGCCGCTCCCTGCCGCCAGGGGTGACGTCCGGCGTTAGGAAGCGGGGCCGTTGACGTCACGGCGCCTGACCCGCCAGGGTGCCAGGTGACCGGTCGGTCAGCCCGGCGCGATCGCCGCGTCTCGGCGGGGATTCCGAGGCCGCGCGACGCGGATCAGCCTCCGAAGAGGCCGCGGTTCTCTCGGACCCAGTCGATGAGGCGGCCGACCCCTTCGGACACGCCGACCTTCGGCCGCCAGCCCAGGACCCGGCGGGCCTTGCGGACGTCGGCCACGAAGACGCGCTGGTCGCCGGGCCGCCATTCGGCGTAAGGGGGGTTGAGGGGACGCTGGAAGCGATCGGCCAGCATCGCGACGAGTTCGCGGAGGCTCAGCGTGTTCTCGGGCCCGCCGCCGACGTTGAACACCTGGCCGCTGGCCTCGTCGATGCGTTCCAGGGCGACGGCGTAAAGATCGGTCAGGTCGTCGATCCAGAGGGCGTCTCGGATCTGTTTGCCGTCCCCGTAAATGGTGAACGGTTGACCGGTGGTCACGGCGACGCAGAACCAGGCCACCCATCCCTGGTCCTCGATGCCGAACTGGCGGGTGCCGTAGACGCAAGACTGGCGGAAGACCACGGTTTTCAGCCCGTAGATGCGGGCGTAGTCGCGGACGTACTGGTCGCCGGACCCCTTGGAGCAGCCATAGGGACTGTGGAAGTCCAGCGGTTCGCGCTCGTCGACGCCGAAGGGGCGGTCCTCGTAGGCGTAGCGACCGTCGCGCTCGACGACCTGAACGTGTTCGAGGTTGCCGTAAACCTTGTTGGTCGAACTATAAAGGACCGCCGGCTTGCCCCCCGCCGCGTCGCGCACCGCTTCGAGAACGTTCAGGGTCCCCAGCGCGTTGATCTCGAAGTCTTCCCGGGGCTTGGCGACGCTGGTGGTCACGGCCACCTGTCCGGCCAGGTGGAGGACGGCATCGGCGTCGGCGTGCCTGGCCATCAGGGCGTTCATGGCGTCGGCGTCTCGAACGTCGGCCGTCACGACGTCATGGACGCCCTGGCTTTGGAGCCACTTCAGGTTGAGGTCGGCCCCTTTGCGGCTGAGGTTGTCGACGACGACGACCTGATGACCCTGTCCTTGAAACCGAGCCGCGGCGTGGCAGCCGATGAACCCGGCACCGCCGGTGATGACCCACTTCATACGGAGATTTCCCAGGGCGTGGCCCCCGCGACCGCGGGCGGGAGAAGACGCCCACCTCGATTCCCTTCGTCTTCGATTCGATCCGACGGGCGTCAGTGGCTCCGCAAGGGGCGTGCCGGTCCTCGACGCAAGAGCCCTCGGGCGTCGATGACGTCCTCCTCGACGTAAAGCCACGAGAGAACTTTCAGTTCCAGCCAGACCAGGGCGAGGGCCAACGGCATCATCGCCCAACCGGCGAACTCGTGGGCCGCTATCTTCTCCCCCGCCTCGTGCCCCATCAAGTGGTAAACCAGGCCGGTCACCACGATCCGGAGCACGTTGCTGAAAATCGCGATCGGCACGGCGCTCAGCAAGAGCGCGAGCCGCTCGTACCAGGGTCGCTTGATCAGGATGACCGTGGCCGTGATCAGGGTGACGAAGCTCAGCAGCATGGAAAGGCCGTTGCAGGCCCGGGCGACTTCCAGGGCTTCCTGACCGACGAGGATCACGTTGCCCTCGGCCATGACCGGCAGGCCAAGGACCTGAAGGATGCCGACGCTTCCGATCGTCGCGACCCGCTGAAGCGGGGCCGCCATCGAGAGGTTCCAGCTTTGCGGCAAGGGGAGCAGGAAGAACAGGAAGATCACCCCCGGCAGGGCGAACCGCAAGAGGTGCCAACCGCCCACGGCCAGCGCCAGACTGCCGGCCACCAGCGGGATCATCGCCCGTTCGACGTACTGTTCGTTCCACTCGAAGAGCGGGTACCGCAGGGCGAGGAGGGCCAGCAGGGGAAGGAACCCCCACCACTTCGGGTTGAGCTTGGAGCGGTCCAGGAGCCCTCGGCGGCTCCAGAGGATGAACGCCGCGATCGGGATGACGAAGTAGCCGTAGGAGTAGTTCGGGTCCTGGTCCCAGCGGTCGGCCAGGTAGGCGAATCCCGGCCAGAACGACCAGCCGAACGCGGCCAGAACCAGGGCCAGGGCCAGCGGTTCCGCCAGGCGTCGCGGAGTGGAGGGTTGCGCGGGTGATTCGTCCGGAACTGTCGCCACGTCGAGGAACCTCCGTCGTCGCCTGAAGGCCGCGCGCCCCGCCGTCGCGCGTCCGACGCCTCGCGTCAGGTCGCGTCGCGACGCCGCGGCTCAAGCGTTCAGGCCCAAAGGGCTGGAGTCAATCGTCCCTGGAACCGGAGGACGATCCCTTGCCGCTTGAGGCGGCGGCGGATTCCTCGCTCCCGTAATAGGTGCTGCCGTAGCTTCCGTAAGCGTAGTACCCGCCGTACGACGATTCCATCGACCGGACGCCGTTGAGCACCGCGCCCAGGATGGGCACGCCGACGTGGGTCAGCCTGCTGTGGGCGCGTTCGACCAGCGGGAACCGGCTAGTATCATAACGAACCACCAGGACCGCGCCATCGGTCAACTTGCCGATGGTCAGGGCGTCGGGCACGGGAAGCACGGGAGGAACGTCGACGATGATCATGTCGAAGCTCTCGCGAGCCTGGGCCAGCAGTTTGGCGAGCCGGTCAGAGGCCAGCAGGCGGCTGGGGTCCATTCTCGGATTGCCCGCCGGGATCAGGTGGAAGCCGCCGGCGTCGCCGATGACCATCACGACGTCCTCGGCCATCACCTCGCCGCGGAGGACGTTGATCAGGCCGGGGTTGTCCTGAGCGTCGAGCATGCGGCTGAGGGTCGGGTTCCGCAGGTCGGCGTCGATCAGGAGGGTCATTTGCCCCGCGTTGACGCAGCGCTCGGCGAGCTGGGCGGCCAGGGTGGTCTTGCCCTCGCTGCCGCAGGCGCTGGTGACCAGGACGCAGTGCCGGTCGCGCCCCCAGGGGTCGCGACGGGCGCAGAGGGCGACCCGAAGGTGATCCAGGCTCTGGACGAACTCGTCGAGTTGCCGCTGGGCCTTCATGTCCGAGGTGGCGGCCAACGCCGTCGCTCCCTCCCCCTGGGCGATCTGGGGACGGATCTGGGGCAGCGGAGGCACCACGCCAATCACCTTGAGCTTCATTCGGCTGGAGAGTTCGTCCGGGTCGCCGACCCGGGCGCCCCAGCGTTCCAGCATGAGCAGGCTGACCAGGATGAAGAGCCCGAAGACGACGGGCCCGGCGATCATCACCTGGGTCCGCAGATTGCCGTCGGGGAGGATCGAGGGAGTGGCCTCGAAGTTCAGCTCCACCCGGGCGACGGGGCTCCTCGCGTCGAATTCCAGCTGGTCCAGGGCGGACTGCACCCGCTCCAGGACGTTGTTGGCCGAGACGAGGTCCTGTCGCATGAACTCCAGTTGAAGCGCCTCGCTCTCCGCGGCGCGGTTCTCGATCCGGACGGTGTCCAGCCGATTGGCCAGCGCTTCCTCCTGGATCTTCAACGCGGAGAGGTTCGACTCGGCCTCCAGGATCATGCGCTCATGGGACTGGTCGACCGGGGTGGAGGTCAGTTGCCAGCGCAGCCTGGGTTCGAGCCGTTTCCAGAGTTCGTCGATCTTCTTATCGAGGGCGGCCTTCTGGTCGGCGGCTCGAACCATCGAGGGGTCCGTGGGAATCCGGGTGAGCCGTCTGGCCTCGGCGAGACGCGCCTCGGCCTTCTCACGCTCGCGTTGCAGCTCGGCGACCTGGGGATCTTCGTAAAAGAGCTGGGTGATCGCGTCGCGAAGTTGCCCATCGTCGCGCGGCTGGACGGGGGCGAGCTTCTCATTGCGAAGCTGGTTGAGTTTCCCCTCGGCCTGAATCCGCATGATCTCGACCCGGGTCCGCTCCTCCTGAAGCTGTCGGTAGGTTTCCAGCGAGGCGACGTTGCGGTCCTTGGCGCGGTCCAGCGCGGCGACGTCGATGGTCTTGGTCAACCCCTCGATCAGGGTCCGTTGACGTTTGACCTCGAGTTCCTGCTTGTCACGCTCCCCCTTCAGCCGCTTGATCTGCTCCTGAGTCGAGGCGTCGTATAGATCCTCGGCCAGCTTCACGAAGGTCTTCACGACCGCGTTGACGATCTCGGCGGCTTCCCCGGGGTTCTTCGACGACAGAGACACCTGGATCAGTTGCGTCCTCGGAACGATCCCGACCCGTAGCGACTTCCGAATGATCATCTCCGGTTCGCTGGAACCGCGGAGCATGGGAAGGTCGGCCAGCCTGGGGTTCATCGTCAGCGCGGTGCCGATCACGGTGGGGCTGGTGATGTTGGAGACCAGCGTCTCCATGTACTGGCCAAAATCAACAGGTGTGAAAATATTTTTATCTGTCAAGATCGAATAACTCGTGTTCTCGATCTTGATCTGGGACGAGGCGTCGTAGGTGGGCTTGATCCGGTAGTAGGCCAGGGCGACCAGGCCGACGGAGCCGACCGCCCAGAGCAGCAGGGCTTGCCACCAGTGGCGACGGAAGGCCCGCCAGACCAGCCGGAACGAGAAGTCGCGCGACGCTCCGGCGTGGGCCGCGGGTTCGGCGAACTCGGGGACGGCCACCCTCGCGGTCGGGACCGACCGTTTCGCGGGCAACGTCTTGTCGGGTCGGTCCGTGGTGTCCATCAAGCCTGTCCTAACTCCCCAGTCGGAACGTTCGGCCGCCGAACTTGACTTCGCGCCCGGTCACGCCGCGGGCGCCGTTCGGTCGGCGAGCCGCCGCCGCATTTCCGGCAGGAGTTCTTTCAAGAACTCCTCGCAAGGACTCGCTTTGCCCAGGGTGGCTGGTTCGCCAGGCGCGATCAGCCTGGCGACGTGGAGCTTGTACATCCCTGAGATTCGTTCGAAGTGTTTCAGGGTGCCGGCCGTCGGCGTCCACTGGCCGTCGTACCACCAGGAGTAGAAGACCTCCTGATGCTCGGTCCGCGCGCCTTCACCCTTGGCGTAGACCAGCGACCGGAACCTCAGTTCCTCGTCACCCACGGGAATCAAGCGATCCTCGGGGCCGGCCTTCAGGGTGAAGCCCGCGGCGGGGTAGCAGATCTCGGGCATGTGCATGTACATGTTGACCGCGCGCCCGAACAGAAGGATGACCTCCAGTCGGACCCCGGTCGCCTGGTTGACGTAACGCCGGGTGACGACCTGGATGGCACCGGTCCCTCGGGCGATCTCGGAGTCGATCTCCGTGGGTTCTCCTCGCCAGGGACCCAGGGTCATCGGTATGTCTTCGAGCGTGACGGGTGATTCCATGCCCCGTTCCAGGGCCTTGCCGATCCGTTCGTCCTGCCGGGCCCGGACCAGTCCGGAACCGATCAGGACGCCGCAGACCAGGACGACCCGGACCCAGAACCCGAGCCCGCCGACTCGTCCGCCCTCTGGAGCGACCTTGGCGGCGCTGGGCGGGGCGTCGGCTTCTTTCCGTTGGAGGACGCTCATGAAGTGGCGGTTCCGTCGGTCGCGTCCGCCGGCGGTACGAAGCCACCACCCGGGCGTCTGGGGGGCCGTCGTCGCTGAGGGCGCTCGGTTCGGGGGTGGGTCAAGGTTCGCCGGGAACGGATCGGCAACGCGATCGAGGGGGACGAGCGTGGCCGACACCGCCCCCTGGACAGATACGTATTGTGACTGCCGCTACACCACATTGCAAGCCATAATCGAACGAAGGCAGCGCCAGAGCAACGTCGCGAGGTGCCAACGAGGCTCCCCCCTGGTCGGCCGGGATTGCGGTGCGGTCATCCTCATGTCTAATCTAGTATGATTACGAGCGAGGGGAACGTCGGGTGTTGGTCATCGGAGACGACTTCCCCCGATTTCTTGGCCCATCCCCCACCGCGGGCCGCGGCGATTACCGATCGCAACTGTTGACGGAGCGTCCCTTTGAGCCAGGTCAGCACGACCCGACGTCGCCGGTTGAACTACCGCGCCTTGATCGCCCTCACGGTCCTGCTGGCGCTCGGCGTGCCGGGCCTCCTCGGATTGCGGTCGCTCCAGACGCGGCGCGGCAAGGCGACGTTCCTCCGCGAGGCCAGGGCCAAGTTCGAGAAGAAGGACCCGGCGGCCGCCCTCACCTACGTCAACCGGTTTCTCGAATTCGAACCAGCCAACCCCGAGGCCCTCGATCTGAAGTCCTTGATCCTTCACGATTCCGCGGTCACCGAGGAGCAACTTTCCGAGGCGGCCCAGGTCCACGTGAGGGTCCTTGGCCTCTCGGGAGACCCCGCCTCGGAAAGCCGGCTGGCCACCAGGCGACGCCTGATCCAGTTGAGCCTCAAGATCCCAGGATTTGAACAGGCCGCCGAGGACCAGGCACGCGAGCTGGTCCGGCTCCTGAAGGCCAAGGGGGGCCCCGAGGCGATCGACGCGCCGACGCACCGCTTGCTCGCCGAGGCGCTGGAGAACGCGACCGGCATCGCCTCCGACGAGGCCAAGCGCGCCGCCCTGATCGAGGAGGCGCGGACCGAGTATGAGACCGCCGAGCGGCTGGCGCCCGGCGACGTCGAGGGGGCCGTCCGGCTCGCCGCGCTTTACCACAGTCGGCTCAACGACGACGCCAAGGCCGCCGCGGTCCTGGACCGCGCCGTGGCCGCGACGGCGTCCCAGCCCAAGGCGAACGCCCAGGCCCTGCTGGCGCGCGCCCAGTTCGTCATCGAGACCGGCGGCGACTCCGAGACCGCCGAGGCCGATCTGGACAAAGCCCTGGCCGTGGACCCGGAGAACCCCGAGGTGAGGATGACCGCGGCTCGGGCCGCGTTGAAACGACGCGACACCCTGACCGCCCGCAAGCACCTCCAGGCCATCCCCGAGAGTTTTCGATCGGGACTCAACTATCGGTTGCTCGAAGGATTGATCGCTCTGACGGATCGTCAGCCCGAGGAGGCGATCCGCACCTGGCGCGCGGGACTCGTCGAAAGCGGCGGGGCCAACGCCGAACTGACCTGGCGACTGGCTCAGATCCTTCTGGAAGTCGGCCGAATCGAGGAAGCCAGGACGCTCATCGAGCAATGCCGGCGGCTGGAGGGCGAGGAGAGCCCACGCTATCGCTACCTCGTCGGCCTGGCTCACCTCAAGTCCAACCAACCCAACGAGGCGATCCGCGAATTCGAAGCCGTTCGCTACAAGATCGACCCCATGCTGGAATCCCAGCTTCAGTACGCCCTGGGCCAGGCCTACGAGGGAACTCGCAACACGGCCAAGGCGCTGGAGGCCTACCAGCGCGCCACCGTCGTCTCGAGGGACTGGAACGCGCCCTGGCTGGCCGCCGCCAGCCTGGAGCTGGCGACCGATCCCGCCCAGGCCAAGGCCACGCTCCGCAAGGGGCTGGCCCTGAACCCGACGGATTCCAGGCTGCTGGGGAGTCTCGCCCGGCTGCTCTGGTCCGAGCAGCTCAAACTGCCCCTGGCGGAGAGGCGGTGGGCCGAGGTCGAGCGGATTCTGGCCGACGCCCGAAAGTTCGCTCCCGGAGACCCCGACGTCGCTCTGATCCAGGCGGAGTATCTCGGAGCCATCGGCAAGCCGGAAGAGGCCCTCGGATTGCTCGAAGCCGCGGCCAAGCTCCGTCCCGAGGCCCCCGAGCTCTGGCTGGCCCTGGCCAGCGCCGCGGTCCGTCGGACCGAGCTGGGCGAGGCCCTGAACTGGCTGGACCAGGGCATCGCCGCCGCGGGGCCCCAGGCCGGCTTCTTCATCACCAGGGCCACGATCCTGGTCATGAAGGGGGACGTCACCAAGGGCCGCGACGCTCTGGTCGAAGGACTTCAGAAATGTCCCTCGACGCAACACCCGTTGCTCTGGAAAACGCTCGGCGAACTCTATCAGGCCCGCCGCGACCTCCCCTCCGCCAGAGCGGCCTTCCAGGCCTGGGCCAAGCTGCAACCGGAAAACCCCGACCCCTGGATCGCCCTGGTCCTGGTCGCGATCGACGAGGGAGACGAGGCCAACATCGCCTCGGCGATCGAGTCGATCCGCAAGGTGACCGGCGAAAAAAGTCACTACTGGCGTTACGTTCGGTTCGAGGACCTGCTTCGCGACCGCGAGAACGAGCCGCCCGACCCGGCGCGCGACGCCAAACGACTCGACGAGGCCGAGAAACTCGTCGACGAGATCCGACGTGACGATCCTCAGCCCCCCCTGGGCCTGGTTCTGCGAGGCAGGCTTCTGCAAGCCCGCGGCAAGATCGACGAGGCGATCGCCGCCTATCGCGAGGCGGTCGAGCGAAACGGCGGCGCGGCCGCCCTGAATCCGCTCCTGGCCTTGCTGGTCAAGGAAAAACGTGAGGGCGACCTGGACAGGCTCCGCCAGTCCTACCCGGGCGGTCCCGTCGAGTTCGACCGGCTCGCCGCGGTCCAGGCCCTCCGCGCGGGGGACAAGGACCGTGCCGAGCAACTCGCCGCGATGGCGGCGCAAGGCGATCCCCAGGGGGTCGACCTTCAGACCTGGCGGGCCGAGGTGCTTCAAGCCCTGGGCAAGCCCGAGGAGGCTGAGAGAGCCCTCGCCGCGCTGGTCGAGCGCAAGCCCGCCGAGCCCGCTCCCTGGCTCAAGCTCCTGATGCTCCAGGTCGTCCAGGGACGCAAGGCCGAGGCGCTGGCGACCGTGGATCGGATGCGATCCAAGGTCAAGACCGATTACCCCGAGCTCCTCTGGGCGCAGTGCTACCGCGCCGCCGGCGACTTCGCCAGGGCCAACGAAAGCTACGACGCGGCGCTGCGACGCTGGCCCAACGACCTCGGCGTCACGCTCTCGGCGGTCGGATTCTTTCAACAGTCCGGCCAGCTCGACCGCGCCGACGCGGTCCTTCGATCGGTCCTCGCCAAAGACCCCTCCAACGCCCTGGCCAAGCGAAAACTCGCCGAGAGCCTGGCCTCGCGGACCGGCAACCGGGAGGCCTGGACCGAGGCCCTTAAAATCATCGGCCCCGAGACCCAGCCCGACGACCTGCCCGACGACCTGATGACCCGCGCCAAGATCTACGCTCAGAGTAGCGCCGGGCCCGACCGCCGCAAGGCGATCGCGATCCTCGAAAACCTGGTCGCCGAACTGCCGGGCCTGGATCCCGCCCACGACCTTCTGGCCAGGTTGCTCTACGCCGAGGGCGAGAAGTCCAAGGCCCTCGACCAGATCGCCAAGGTGGCCAACGGCCCCCGACCGACCCCCGACGCGGTGCTCTTCCTGGCCGCCTTGCTTCTGGAGCGCAACGACCTCGACGCCGCCGAGGTCCAGATCGATCGGCTAGCCCGATCGGCCCCCGATAGCCTTCCCGTCGCCGAGCTGCGGTCGCGCGTCCTCGCCGCTCGGGGCAAGCTGGGAGAGGCCGCGGCTCCTCTGGAATCCGCCTTCGCGGCGCTCCCCGAAGGGCCAAGCGCCCTGGACTCCGGGACGAAGATCGTCCGAGCCTTGCTCGGCGTCAATCAGGTCGAGGCCGCGGAGCGAGTCGCCAGGAAGCTGGCCGAGTCCTCCACCCGAGGGCGTTGCATGCTGGCGGAATTGCTCGCCAGCCAGGGCAAGTCCGACGAGGCCGCCGCCGAGCTCGAAACCGCGGCCAAGGCGGGTGACCCCGCCAGCGCCGGCGGCACCGCCCTGACCCTGGCCGCCACCCGGCCGACCGAGACCCGTTGGCTCGACCTGGCCGACCGCCACCTTGGCCAGGCCGTCGAGAAATCCCCAGGGTCGGTTCCACTGCTCGAGAAAATCGCCCTGGTTCGCCACCTTCAAAATCGTTATGAAGATGAGATCTCGACATACAAATCGATGATCGAGAAGAACCCGGCCAACTTCCTGTTCCTCAACAACATGGCCTGGACCCTGGCCATCCACCTGGGCAAACCCGACCAGGCGATCGATTGGGCCGATCAGGCCGTGGCCAAGGCGGGGCCCAAACCCGAGATCCTCGACACTCGAGGAGTGATCCTGACCCGCCTCAACCGAACCGACGAGGCGATTCGCGACCTCGAGGCGGCCGTGGCGGAGTCTCCCTCCCCGTCATTCCTCTTCCACCTGGCCCTGGCCTACCAGAAAAAAGGAGACCTCGACCAGGCCCGGGTCCACCGCGATAGGGCCCTTGAGGCGGGCTTCACACCGACCGGGTTGCAAGAACCGGAGCGGGCCGACTGGGACGCGGTCAAGGACCTGTGACGTCACCCCACCCCGGGGGCGACCCGGCCCGAGCGAGGAGGCAGGCGACCTTGACTGACCAGGCCGACTCAGTCGACGTGCCACTCTGGATTCAGGGTGACATGTTGTTCCGTTACGCCGGCGGCGGCGAGCCGGAACGGCTGGTCAAGATCGGCCGGCCGTTCGGGTTGATCGGCCGCGCCCAGACCGCCGACGTCGTCATCCACGATCGAGTCGCCAGCGGCAGCCACGCCTACCTCCACCTCGATCGCGGGGGCGTCCACGTCGTCGACCTGGTGACCCGCACTGGAACCCGGATCAACGGTTCGGACCAGCCCGTCGGCTGGATCAGGCCGGGAGACCGGATCGAGATCGCCGGCCGGACCATCGAGTTGCTCAGGCTCCGAATCGACGGCGAGTCGATCGAGCCCCCCCCCTGCTCCGACGACCTGCTGGCCGAAGCCCAACGGCCCGACCTTCCCCCCGTCTCGCTCGAACCCTTGCGCTCTCCGGCGCCTCCCTGGGTCGTCGGTTCCGAACTGATTTTCCTGGGCTGGTCGGCCTCCTGCGGAATCCAGATCCGCGACCCCGCCGTGGCGAGGACCCATTGCGCCCTGGCGAGAACTCCCGCGGGGGCCTTCCTGATCGATCTCCACGGTCAGCAATGCTGGGTCGAGGATCACCTCGTCCCACGCGCCGCCAGGCTGGAAGACGGCGATCTCCTCACCCTCGGCTCGACCCGGTTCACCGCCAGGATCGGACGCGCCACCCCTCATCCAGGGTCGTCGCAGTCCCAGTCCCTGGCGCTGATCCTGAACCACCAACGCCACGACGCTCTGGAGCGATCGTTCCCCCCGACCGAACTCCTGACCAGGATCGACCCGGCCCTCGTCCCCGACCAGGCCCGCGACTCCCTGCTGTCCTGGATGGTCGGCGCCATCCAGGGAGGCCAACGTCAGCAAGGGGAATTCCAGATCGCCGTGACCGAGGCCCTCCGTCAAATCCAGCGCGACAGCGCCTCGATGCTCTCGGCCCACCTCGACCGGATCGAAAAAATCGACCGGGAAATCTCCAGCCTTCGCGCCGAGATCGAACGACGCAACGCCCTTCCACCACCCCCCGCGGTCGAACCCCTGCGCATCCCCCGCCCCGCCCCCAACACCGACCGCCTTCAGGACCCAGCGGTCACCACCGCCTGGCTCCTCGAGCGGGTCGGCATGCTCGAAAGCGAGAACCGGTCCGCCTGGAAAGACCTCCTCAACCGACTCTCCCCCTCCAAAAAAAACCCCTGATCCGCATCGTCGCGACACGATTAACCGGACATACTTGGAGCGTTCCCGACCCCGTCGTACCGATCAACCAGACATACTTTCCGACCCCTCACACCCGCTCCCGATCCCTTCACCGTACCGATCAACCGGACATACTCGCGAGTCGACCCCACCCTACCGATCAACCGGGCATACTTCACTGGCCCGAGCGATCCCCGAACCCCTCGTACCGATCAACTGGACATACTTTCGACGTCGAAAATTCCCGACGGACACCGATCAACCGGACATACTTGAGGAAGGTCGCACCCGGTCCTCGATACCGATAGACCGGACATACCTGACTCCCTGGGTTTCACGTACACCACGATCGTTCGGACATACTCCGCCGAGCCTAGTGGGGTTTCATCCACCACGATATTCCGGACATACTTCCGCTCAACGATCGGCGTTCTGCACAGATGAATCGTACCGACGTTGGGCCCATAGTCGGCAATTGTCCACCACGATTGTCTGGACATGGTTTCGGGCCGCACTCACGATGCTTGGGACATGGTTTTCACGATCGTTTGGACATACTTCGGGGCCCTCGACACGATGTACCGGACATACCACTACCGATTAACCGGACATAGTTAGCCATTGTAATTTCTTGATTGTCAACCACTTGCGTCGCCTAGACTTTGTTTTAGACTTTTGTGGAGACAGAAAGACAACAACAGCCGCCGGCTGTTTTGTCGTTGTTCTCCTCTCGATCGAGAACCAGAAGACCCAACCCGGACCCGGAACCGACCCCATGACGACCGACTTGGATCACGGGATGGAAGATTGGGAGCCCTTGATCGAGGAGGCTGGGGGCGTCGAGGCGGTCGAGGAGGTCTCGACCTCGGACACGGTCTGGAAGGACGAGCTGAACCTGGCGGAGTTCCCGATCGCCGCGTTGACCGACCGGGTC
>JBFWRA010000015.1:0-13356 GCA_050249155.1 Isosphaeraceae bacterium
GTTCCAGGTCGGAGGAGGGAACGCCCTGCCCGACGGCCTGGCCTCGGTCGTGATTTCCGGCCAGGAGCCCGGCAAGATCTCGTTGATTCCGGAGGGTAAGGAGAGCGAGTGGGGAGTCGAGAGCGTGGCCATCGGCGGGCGCGCCGGCTCGAAGATCTCCATGAAGGTGGCCAGGGGGGACTTCGTCAACGCGAGCACCGTCTCACTGGAGCTAAGCCCCCTGGCGTTCTTCCGAGGCAAGGTCCTGCGAGCGAGCGCACCCGTGCGAGTCGAGATCGCCCCGGTGACCACGCAATTCACAATCGAGATGCGCTCGGCCCACCTGACCCGATACCAGACGAACGCGAATTTCGGCAGGAGGGTCGACGACCAGTTCCAGAAGCATCCAGACGCCTGCTACGTCTACATGGGGTCGGGCACGGAGATCGATATCAGCGTGACCTACATTCCCGATCCAGCCAAGCCACCGATCCCGACGGCGATCGTCTCGGTCCTGCTCGACGACCAACCAATTTCCGGTTTTGAACCCAAGTCGCTAAAACTCAAGGCGTCTGTCTCCATACCGGCGTTCATCGCGTTGCCACTACACTCCCGAGACGTGAGGGAAGGGCCTGAAGGCTCACTCCTGACCGTGGAGATCAAGAATGAGGTGGGTCAACCCCTGGCGCGTCCTCGACGTCTCAGGGTCCGGGTGATCGATCCGTCCCTCTACTACCAAACGCGCTGGAGTCCACCGGTGGCGGTGCCTCCGTCGCCCGGGAATCCCGGAGGTGTGCTGTACCGGCTCACGATTCGACGGTCGGGCGCCGATCCGACCTCGAGGGATGTGAACGTCCACGCCGAGATGATCATGCCTCCCGTGCCCTGGTCCTTCATCACTCATTCGAAGCCAAGAGTCAACGAGGGGAATCGCTTCAAGGCCGAACCGAAGTGGTGGCTGCTCCACGACGAATGGTTGGAATACTCGTTATTCCTACCGGAAGGATTCGTGGCGCAGGCCAATGGTCCCGATGGGTTACAATACCGTGTGAGCGTGGGGGATTTTCAGTTGCGAAACCTGACCCCCATGAACGCCAATCTCGCCGCTCCCGCGCCGACGCAGGCTCCCGCGGGAGGGGCCATGCCCTGACGCGCCTGAATGGGACGTTTCGGCGACCCTGACCATTCCCCCCACCCGGTCGACGTCAGACCCAGGATCGGCGGTGATCAGACATGCCAATCACGATCAAATGCCCCGAGTGCGGTGAGTCGGCGAGCGTGGCCTCCGACGCGGTCGGCGTGAAGGTCGTCTGCCGTTGCGGAGCGGACCTGGATCCCTCGTCGGCCCTTGATTCGCTTTCCGCCTCGGGAACCGCCGTCGAGGTCCCCTCCTCGATCAACGCCACGCCGACGACCCCCCGCTCCAGCCTAACCAAGCGTCGAAGGCCCACGCCGGCGGTCGTTCGGGACCGGATCGGCCGTTACGAGATCATTCGCGAGATCGGCAAGGGGGCGTTCGGCACGGTCTATCTCGCCAAAGACGTCAACCTGGAGCGCCAGGTCGCCCTGAAGGTCGCGCACAACGAGGTCGTCCAGAACCCCGACCTGATGGAGCGGTTCAAGAAGGAGGCGAAGGCCGCCGCCAGGATGACGCACGAGGGGATCGTCGTCGTCCACGAGGTCGATTCCTGGGAATCGTGGCTCTACATCGCCACCGAGTACATCGACGGCCGGACCCTTCGGGAATGCCTCAAGGAAGGGCCCTTTCCCCCCAGGGAGGCCGCCAGGATCGCGATCGCGATCGCGCAGGCGCTGTCGCACGCGCACCTCGCCGGGGTGACCCATCGGGACGTCAAGCCGACCAACGTGATGTTGACCCGCGAGGGCAAGATCAAGCTGATCGACTTCGGCCTGGTTCACCTGGACGCCTCGGCGCAGACCCGGGAGCACGCCCTGCTCGGGACCGTCAACTACATGTCGCCGGAGCAGGCGGCCGGGGACGTCGCGCGCGTCAAGTACCCCTCGGACCAGTACAGCCTGGGAGTGGTGCTCTACCAGTCGCTTTGCGGCCAGCCCCCTTACCGAGGGGACCCCCACGACGTCCTGAAACTGATCTCGTCCCCCCAGCCCGTTCCAAAGCCCAGCCTGATCAACCCGAACATTCCCGAAGACCTCGAGGCGATCTGCCTGAAGGCCCTTTCCAAGTCGATCGAGGAACGCTACGAGAACTGCCGGCTCCTGGCCGAGGCGCTCCAGAAATGGCTGGACGCGCACGACGCGAGGAACGCCCCGGCCCCGCCCCGCCAGGCTTCGCCCCACGAGGAAGCCAGCGCCCTCGCCGTCACCGCCTCGCCGGTGGTTCCCGCCAAGGATCTCAGGAGTCGAGAGCCCTTGCGCGCCCTGTACCGGCTCGCCGAGGAACGCGCCACGATCGAGCAACGCGAGAAGTTCGCCAGGGTGGCCAGGCTCGAAGCCGGCCGAGACGACGCGGAGCGCCGCAGGAGGCTGGCCAAGCAACTGTTCGACGAACAGCGCGCCGCCCTCGTCGAATCCGAGGCGCACCATCAACGCCTCACCGAGATCAAGATCGAGGCCGAGATCACCAAAGCCGAGAAGACGTACCAGGAGCGCTGCGAGCGCATCCAGGAGCAGACGCGCGACTTCATCGCCGACCATCACAAGAAGTGCGAATGGACGATCACCGTCGCGACCGGCGTGCTCGAGGGCAAACTCAAGAACGCCAGGAAGCGCTCGGCCGCCCAGGCGAAGATCGCCAGGAAGGCCCAGATCCGACTGGCCAGGCGCGTCGACGACCTGGCTCGACGACTTCGAATCCGCTTGCCGACGCTCGGGTCGGTCGAGGACGACGCCAGGTTCCCCACGCTCAGAGCGGGCATCCGTTCGATCCAATCAAAGCTCGACGCCCTCGAAGCTGGCCAACCCTCGCGACTGTGGCGCCGCGTGTCGGAGTTCGCGCTCGACGGCCTGGTCTTCCTCCTGGTGCTCATTCCCTGCGGGATCATCCTGCGACACAGGATCGGCGACGACGCGATCGCGGCGGTCGTCGCCACCCTGATCTCCGCGGCGGTGGTCGTCTATTTCGACCGCGTCGCGCTGCGAAGCCTGGGCAAATCCCAGGCGCGGGAAGCACTCGCGTCCCTCGGCTCGATCCTCCAGGACCTGGAGATCCTGGACCAGATGATCCGCTTGGGAGAAGAGGGGCGGGACGACTCCTTGATCCGCTGGATCGGCAAGCTCCAAAGCCGCTACGATGAGACGGTGGTTCAGGCGGAGTGGAAGCGCGACCAACTGGTCAGAGGGGCGGAGAAATGGCGCGCCCAGAAGCTCGAGACCGCCTCCCAGCTCTTTCAAGCTCGTCGCGATCAGCTTCGCGCGGAGAACCCTCATTCCGGCTCGGGAAGAGGCAAGGTGGCCCTGCTCGAACGGAAGTATCGTCAGGATCGCCTGGCCATCGACCAGTCCGAGCGCGCCCACGCGAAAGAGGTCGAGAAGGCTCATGAGGAGGCGAACCGCCGCCTCCACGAGCGATGGGGCCAGAACCTGGCCGAGATCGGCGCGTCCATCGGCGCGATCCGCGAGGGGGTTCGACGACTCAACCTCCCGTGGAACGACCCCGACTGGGAGACCTGGACGCTTCCCGAAACGACCCCCTCGGTGGTCCGCTTCGGCGAGGTCCGCGTCGCGCTGCCCCTGATCCCCAACGGCCTGCCGGAAGACCCCCTGTCCTATCAAGAGCTCCCCATCGAGTTCGTCTGGCCGGCCCTGCTGCGCTTGCCGGAGCGCGCCAACCTCCTGGTCGAAGCCCCCGAGTCGGCAAGGGACGATGCGGTCCGCGTCCTTCAGGCCGTCACGATGCGACTGCTCACCAGCCTTCCGCCAGGCAGGGTCCGACTCACGATCATCGACCCGCTGGGCCTGGGGGGAGACTTTGGCGCGTTCTTTCAGCTGGCCGACTTCGAGGCGGTGTTGCCACCGGTTTTAACCGACCCCGGAAAAATCGACGATTGTCTTGTCGATCACCTCGGTCACGTCAAAAAGGTGATCTCGTATCTCAGGAACGAGCATCCAACGATCCGCGAGTATAACGATCAGGCGGCCGAGGTCGCCGAGCCGTTCCGGATCTTGCTCGTCTCGGATTTTCCCCACGGATTCAGCCCCGAATCCACGGCCAGACTCGTCCGATTGGCGGCGCAGGGGCCACGCTGCGGCGTACTGACCCTGGTCGCCGCGACGACTGGACCGACGACGCCGCCCTTTGGCGTCTCGACGGCGGACCTCGCGGTCAACGCCGCGCGGTTGACCTTCAAGGGCCGGGGCTTCGTCTGGGACGATCCCGACTTCGCCCCCTTCCCCCTGGTCGTCGACCCGCCCCCGCCCCCCTCGCTGGCCACGAGGATTCTTCGCCGGGTCGGGGCCGCCGCCGAGGACGCCAGGAAGGTCATGGTCCCGTTCGAGTTCGTCACCCCCGCTCCCGAGGACTGGTGGACTGGCGACTCCTCGCTTGGCCTGGAGATCGGCATCGGCAAGGCGGGACCGTCGAAGGTCCAGTGCCTCTCGCTGGGCAAGGGCACCTCTCAGCACGTTCTGATCGCCGGGAGGACCGGGTCGGGCAAGTCGTCCCTGTTTCACGCCCTGCTGGTCAACCTCGCGTTGAAGTATGGGCCCGACGAGGTCGAGTTCCACCTGATCGACTTCAAGAAGGGGGTCGAGTTCAAGACCTACGCGACGCACGAGCTACCCCACGCCAGGGTGATCGCCGTGGAAAGCGAACGGGAGTTCGGCCTGAGCGTGCTTCGACGCCTCGACGAGGTCTTGCGCGACCGTGGCGAACGGTTCCGGCAGGCGGGAGTCCACGACCTGGCCGGTTATCGCGAGATCAAGGGGCTGCCGCCGCTACCCAGAATCGTGCTCGCGGTGGACGAGTTCCAGGAGTTTTTCGTCGAGGACGACACCGTCGCCGGCGAGTCCAGCCAGCTTCTGGACCGGCTCGTCCGGCAAGGCAGGGCGTTTGGCGTTCACGTCATCCTCGGTTCGCAGACCCTCAGTGGCGCGTATTCGCTGGCCAGAAGCACGCTCAGCCAGATGGGCGTGCGGATCGCCCTTCAGTGCGGCGAGGGGGACGCCCATCTGATTCTCGGCGAGGACAATCACGCCGCCAGGCTGCTCTCAAGGCCCGGCGAGGCGGTTTACAACGACAAGAACGGCCTGGCCGACGGCAACCACTTCTTCCAGGTCGTCTGGCTGGCCGAGGGGCCCCGGGAGGCCTACCTCCGCGAGATCCAGGACCTCGCGAAGCGATGGTCCTGGGAACCCCTCGCTCCTCAGGTCGTTTTCGAGGGGAACGAGGTCGCGAGTCTCGGACGCAACGCGCTGTTGCACGCCAGGCTCTCGGCGACGGACTGGCCAGAGTCTCCGCGTTCGGCGACGGCCTGGCTCGGCGAGCCGGTCGCCATCAAGAGCCCGACCGCGGCCCAGTTCCGCCGCGAGGCCGGTGACAACCTCCTGATTTTGGGGCAGGACGCCGAGTCGGCCGCCGGGGTTTTGTCGGCGGTCGCGCTCAGCCTGGCGTCGCAGCTTCCCGCGGTCGGCCCGAGCTCGGCCATGTTCACGGTCCTGGACGGATCTCCCGAGGACGCGCCCGCCGCCAGCGTGCTGACGAGGACCTGTCAGGCCCTGCCCCATGCCGTTGAGATCCAAGGCCGACCCCACCTCGCGGAAGTTCTGGAACGTCTCTCGGCGGAACTCGACCGGCGGCTGGACGACGACGCCAGCGCGTTCCCGAGCCACTTCCTCGTCATCAGCAACCTCTCCTGGTTTCGTGAGATCCGTCGCGACGACGGATTCGACTTCTCCAGCGCTTCGCGAGAGGCGGCCCGGCCCGCCCTGGCGCTCTCGAAACTGCTTCGCGCGGGCCCCGCCGCCGGCATACACGTCATCGTCTGGTGCGACACCCTGAACAACCTCAATCGGGCGCTGGATCGCAACGATCAGCGCGAGTTCAGCACCCGGGTGGCCTTCCAGATGAGCCCCGCCGATTCCAGCCACTTCCTGGACTCGCCACTGGCCGCCAGGCTCGGGCCCCGCCGCGCCCTTTTCATGGACGAGGCGTCGGGAATCGTCGAGAAGTTCCGACCCTACGGTCCGCCCGACCCGCGATGGCTGGGATGGGCCCAGGAGCGACTCTCCCAGCGCCTCGACGTACTCGAACCCGAAACCGAACCTGAACCTGAAAACGAATTCTCAACCGTACGGGCGTCCGAACCGGAATCCCCGTCCGAGCCCGACGTCCCCCTGGTCGACGAGGCCGCCCGGAGTTCTCCTGACCAATGCGAGTGACATTTCGAGTCGTCGCTGGACCCCACACGGGTGCCGTTTACGTCTTCGAGGAACACGCCTCGTTCGTCGTCGGCCGGCACCGCAAGACCCAGTTCCGGCTTTCCCTGAAGGATCAGTATCTCTCGCGATTTCATTTCTTCGTCGAGGTCGTACCGCCGTTGTGCGCCCTGGTGGACCTGGGCAGCACCAACAAGACCTACGTCAACGGAGAGGCCGTGCGCAGGGCCGAGCTGGCCGACGGCGACACGATCAAGGCGGGGGTGACGACCCTGACCGTCAAGATCGAGGGAGCCGACGCGAACGAGGAACCGCCGCCACCGCTGGACGCCGCGTCGCTCCCGCTGTTCGCGAATTACCAGATCGAGCGCGTTCTGGGCTCGGGCGCGACGGGGACGGTCTATCTCGCCGCCGACAAACGCGACGGCTCCCGCGTCGCCCTCAAGGCGATCGACCCGAGCACCGCGGGCGCGTTGAAGTCCCCTGAACGGTTCGAGCGCGAGGCGGCCGCGCTGAAGTCGCTTGACCATCCCAATATCATCGCGCTTTACGAGGTCGGTCGAGCGGAGCGCTGGCACTACCTCGCCATGGAGTACGTGCCCGGGATCGACGCGATGCGACTCTGCCAGGAGCGAGGCCAGCGCGGCGTTCCGACCCGCGAGGCCGTCGGGTTGGTCGCCCAGGTGCTCGACGGGCTTTCCCATGCCCACGCCGCGGGGATCGTTCACCGCGACGTCAAACCGGGCAACGTTCTAATCGCCAGGACGCTCGGCGGCCGACCCACGGCGAAACTGGGGGACTTCGGGCTGGCCAGACTCTATCAGAATCCCAGCGTCAGCCGGCTGACCAAGACCAACACCCTACTCGGCAGCATCGGATTCGTCGCCCCTGAACAGATCATCGACCCCCGCGAGGCCACGCCGGCGGCCGACGTTTACGGCGCGGGCGCGACGCTCTATTATCTCTTGACCAATCAATCCCCGTACGACCTACCCGAGTACGTCGACGATTGCCTCTCCAAGATCCTTCACGAGGCCCCCAGGCCGATTCGATCGCTGCGCCCGGAAACCCCCGCGGCGCTGGCCGAGATCGTCGATCGGGCCCTCGCCTATCAACCCGAGGACCGATTCCTCGACGCCAGAGAGATGCGAGAGGAACTCGCCCCCTGGGCCGAGCGCGTCTCCGAACGGGCCAGGCCGCTCTGAACCCGATCGCGAAACGTTGGGAACGAGCCGGGAATCACGTCCCGGTTTCTCGATGAATCAGGGTGGCACGCGGTTCGGTCCTCCGCACCCGTCGGGTTCCGCCGTGGCCAATGGCACGGGTTCGGAGGACCGAACCACGTGGCACCCTCGGATCGATCCACAAATCTGGACGTGATTCTTAGATTGTTTCTTAGTTCCGAGCGCTCGCGATGATCGTCTGGAGGCTTTCCTCATCCTCACGCGAGCGGGCCTTGCGTTTCTTGCCCCATGCGCGGGATCGTTGGTTTTGCTCGCGCTCCCAGTCGAGCAGGATCGCCAGCGGGTCGTATTCGTTCCAGAGCGGCTTCGCGGTCAACAGGCTGAGCAGGAAGTAACAGGCCCGGCTCTGCAGGAAGGTGTATCCGACGGACACGACCATCCCGGTCCCTAAAATCATGACGTAGGTCCCGTTCGCATCCTTGGGACCCATCTCCAGGATGATTTCATCCAGCTGAGCCTGAAGTTGTTCCAGGGAGAAGAGTGCCGGGGCACCTGGAAGCGAGGTGCCGCGATTGAGCCCGACTCGCAGTCCGATCCCCTCGTCGCCCCAGCCGACGAGCGTCCTCAAGACCTCGGCGAACTGTCGCAACGCGATATCCAGAGCGGCGTTGAGGACCGACTCCACGCCCGCTCCGTTTTCGGTGGACGGCGAGGCGACCGCCCCCGTCTCGGCCGGAGGCGACGCCGGGCTCGCCGCGGCGTCCGGGGCCGGGGCTGGTCCGTCGGACGAGGTCCCCATCGGGACCGAGACCATGATCGGGACCGCGCCGAGGACTCCGATCGAGTGGGCATCGACCAAGCCGCCGGTCGTCGGCGCCTCGGAACCGGCCGAGACGACGGGGGCCGTCGCGCTGGGGGCCGCGGGCGGAGCGACGTTGGCCAGGGGTGGCGCTTCGACGACCGGGGCGAGCCCTCCCACCGTGAAATAGGTCCACGGACTGACGACCCTGGCGACGGTGTTAACCGTCACCTCGCTTCCCCCCGCGCCCACGATCGTGATCGTCATCGCGCGCCGCCCGGGCGTCTCATAGGTGTGCGTGCCGAGAACGTCGAATCCCCCGTCGGCGTTGGGAACCACCGTCCCGCGAGTCGACGTCCCGTCACCCCAGTCGATCGTCGCCGCGTAATCCTCCGCCCGGTTCGGGGTGCCCATGTCGACGAAGGACGCGACGATCCCGCCGAAGCTTCTCCGCGTCTCCAATCGGACCGTCGTCTCGTACCCAAGCAACGGGGCGTCGGCGACCGCCGCCAGGCCCGTCGCGACCGCCACGGCCCCATCTCGGGCTCGAACCTCGACACGGACCGGGTAAACTCCCTCGGCCCGATAACGCATCGCCCCCTCGACCACGAACGTCGCTTGAAGCGCGTCGAATCGGACGACCCCGGGAGTGGACTCGCCGTTGCCCCACTCAATGAGCGCGGAGTAGTCGGACGGGCGACCAGGAACGCCCTGGTCTCTGAAGGTGGCCACGACCCCACGGAACACCTCGCATTCTTTGGCGCTGACGTTCACGGCGGTGAGATCCAGCGGCGCGTCGGCGACGACCGCCGAGCCGGTCGTCGAGGCGGGGTTGACGTTGATTCCCTGAATCGTGATCTGGATCGTGTAACGCCCTGGCGCTCCGTAGGCGTTCGTTCCCCGAACGACGTAGGTGCCCGTCCCGGCGTCGTGCCCGATCACACCCGTCGAGACCCGGCCGTCTCCCCAGTGGATCACCGCGGTGTAGTCGCCAGGGGTCGGCGTCGCGTCGAGAACCGGGAACGTGGCCACGTTTCCGGTGAACGGGACGAGTTCCGTGGCCGCGACGCTCGCGCCGGTCACCGTCGGCGACGCGGGGAGGACCGTCAACGTCCCATCCACGAACTGGATCGCGTAATTCGAGGACGTCAGACCCGAGGGTCGAAGCGCGTACGCGCCGATCGGGCTTCCAGGTCCGAACGTCGTGCCGACGTCGAGCGCTCCGCCCAGCGATCCGGGCGAGTCGCCGTTGACCCAACCGTCATAGGTCGCGCTCAGACCAGGAAGGGCCTCGCCGTAGATCATCGTCGCGTCGTTCGCGCGAACGATCAACGTCGCGGGAGCCACCGATTGGTTGAAGATCGGTGACGTGTTGGGAAGAAAGAGACCGTCGCCACTGTAAAGCGCGGTGACGTCGTGAACGCCCGCCAAAAGGCTGGACGTCGTGAACGTGGCCACTCCCCCACCAAGGGAAGCGCTCCCCAGAACGGTCGATCCGTCGAGGAACGTGACGGTCCCCGTCGGCGTGGCGTAAGCGGCGCTGACGGTGGCCGTGAACGTCACCGATCCGCCGTAAACCGCGGGGTTCAGCGAACTCCCCACGATCACCGAGGGAGCGGTGGCGACGTAATGGACCGTGATCGCCACGGAATCCGAAGCCGTCAGGGGGCCGCCGACTCCCGTGTTCCCCAGATCGTCGGTGCTGATGAGCAGGGAGTCGGGACCGTGATAATACAGCGTGGGCGTGTATACGAGTCCGTCGAGTGCCACGTTGACGTCGGCGACGGTCCCCTCCACGGTGATCGACGGTCCGCCGTCGGCCCCGGCCACGATCGTCAGTCCCGAGGTCGTGGCCAGCGACAACGACCCTTGGGAAACGCTCAGCGCGACCCGAATCGGGTTGAGCCCGGCGTCGGTGTCGTCGACGACGATGGCGTTGCCATCGGCCTGTGAGAAAACCCTCGTCGCGTACTGATTGACCGCCTGCGCTCCCGGGACGACGTGGGAAGGCGGGGCGTTGACCCGCGTGACGGAAATACTCAGCGATTGATCCAGCGTGTCGAGGCCGCCCGCGAACGTGCCGCCATCGTCCCGAACCCGGAAGGAGAAGATCTCGGGGCCCCCGAACGCGTCTGGCGAGGGCTGGAACCGCATCCCCTGGAGTTGCGTCAGCGAGTAGGTGGTGCCGACTGTCACGACCGTGACCCCGTCGGCGAGTAAGACCCTGCCCAGGCTGGCCGGCGGGACCGCCGTGACGGTGTGGGTCAGCGATTGCGACGCCTCGGTGCCCCCCGGTCCCGGACGATAATCGAGACCGCCCAGGCCCAGGGAAGTCGACGCCGAATTCTCCAGTACCGTCAGGTCGTTCAAGGCCCCCCCGATCCTTTCGGGGGCGTCGTTCACGGGATTGACCGTGATCGTCACCGTCGCGACGTTGGAATCCAGGAATCCATCGTTGACTTTATACGTGAAACTATCCACGCCGTTGAAGTTGGCGTTGGGCGTGTACGTGAACGAACCGTCCGCGTTGAGGAACAACGAGCCGTTCGACGGGCCGCTCACCAAAACCGCCGTCAGCGGATCACCGTCCACGTCGGTATCGTTGGCCAGCACGCCGGAGGCGGCGACGTTCAGCGCGCCGTCCTCGTCGATGGAATAGCTCTCGTCGCTGGCCACGGGGGCGTCGTTCACGGGATTGACCGTGATCGTCACCGTCGCGACGTTGGAATCGAGGAATCCATCGTTGACTTTATACGTGAAACTATCCACGCCGTTGTAGTTGGCGTTGGGCGTGTACGTGAACGAGCCGTTCGCGTTGAGGAACAACGAGCCGTTCGACGGGCCGCTCACCAAAACCGCCGTCAGCGGATCGTCGTCGACGTCCACGTCGTTGCCGATCACTCCGCCGATGGGAACGTTCAGCGCGCCGTCCTCGTCGATGGAATAGCTCTCATCGTTGGCCACTGGAGCGTCGTTCACGGGATCGATGAAGATGGTCACCGTCACGACGTTGGAATCGAGGACTCCGTCGTTGGCCTTGTACGTGAAGGAGTCGACGCCGTTGTAGTTGGCGTTGGGCGTGTACGTGAACGAACCGTTCGCGTTGAGGAACAACGAGCCGTTCGACGGGCCGCTGACCAGCACCGCGGTCAAGGGATCACCCTCGCCGTCGAAGTCGTTGGCCAGCACGCCGGAGGCGGCGACGTTCAGCGCGCCGTCCTCGTCGACGGAGTAGCTCTCATCGTTGGCCACCGGAGCGCCGTTGACGGGAGTGACCGTGATCGTCACCGTCGCGACGCTGGAGAACGCCATGCCGTCGTGGGTCCGATAGGTGAAACCATCGGTGCCGCTGAAGGCGGGGTTCGGGGTGTAGGTGAACGAGCCGTCCGCGTTGAGGAACAGCGACCCATTGGACGGTCCGCCGACCAGCGCCGCCGTCAGCGGGTCGCCGTCGACGTCCGCGTCGTTGAGGAGGAGACCCACGGGGGCGACGTTGAGCGTGCCACCCTGGTTGACTGAATAGCCGTCATTCCCCGCGATGGGCGCGTCGTTCACGGAGTTCACCGTGATCGTGACGGTGGCCAGGTTCGACGGGGACATGCCGTCATCGGCCCTGTACGTGAAGCTATCGACGCCGTGGAAGTTGGCGTTGGGCGTGTACGTGAACGATCCGTCCGCGTTGAAGAGCAGCGCGCCGTTGGACGGGCCGCTGACCAGCACCGCCGTCAGCGGGTCGGAATTGGGGTCGGAGTCGTTGCCCAGAACGCCGGGCGCGCCCACGTTCAGCGTCGCGTCCTCGTTGACGACGTGGCTGTCGTTGGCCGCGTTCGGCGGCGCGTTGGATACGCCGACGTTGATCGTCACCGTGGCGACGTTCGAGTTCCCAACGAGGTCGCTGGCCACGTAGGTGAATGAATCAATGCCGCTGAATCCAAAGAAGGGTGAGTAAAGGAAGGACCCGTCGGGGCCAAGCAGGAGCACCCCGTTCGAGGGGAGCGTGACGAGGACCGCGAACAAGGGAGCCTTCTCGGGGTCGACGTCGTTCGCCAGAACCCCCGGCGCGGAGATGGGCAACGGCACGTTCATCGAGGTGCCGTAACCATCGTTGGACGCCACGGGGGCCTCGTTGACGTTCAGGACGGTGACGAACAACTCCTGAAGATCGGTCCCGCCGTTGCCGTCGCCGACCTGAACGATCACCTCGTAGACGTCGTTCGCGCCGACGTCCGTGGGCGTCTCGAAATCGGGGGGGCTGACGAACCGAAGCGCCCCGGTGCTCGGGTCGATCGCGAACCGGACCGCGTCGGCGCCGCCCACGATGGAGAAGGTCAACGTCTGCCCCGGCAGGTTCGCGTCGACCGCCGTGACGGTGGTCACCGCGGTCGTGTTCTCGTTGACGTTGACGTAAGCCTGGTCGCCACCGCCGTTCGACGTGATGACGGGGGCGGAGTTCATCGCGGACCCGTTATGTTCGATCCGAACGTCGTCGACCTGGAGGTAGGCTTCGGTGGATCCAGACCCGAGGAACTGAACGATCGTGTTGGCCGTGGCGAACGCGCTGACGTCGAACGTGTCCGAAACGAAGCCGGCGTCGAAGCTCGACAGGCTATAGGTCCGCAACGTCGTCCAGGTCAGACCGCCGTCGGGAGAGATCCGCAGGCTCACGCTCCCCCCGCCGCCGTCGATGCTGACACGTTGGTAATTCAGCGAGAGCGTCGCCTGGGTCGCGCCCGACAGGTCGGCCCGGCGACTCAGCGACTTGCCTGTGAGCGAGACTTCGTCTCCGCCGAACCGGAAGTAGCCGGAGGGATTGACTTGCAGGACCCCCAGGGCGGGGCTCCCCGGCTCGCCGACCTCCGTCCAGTTGTCGCTCCAATCCTGGTTCCCGTCGTTCCCGCCGTAGGAAACCGCGTTGAACTGGTCCAGGATCATCGCTTGAACGTCGACGACGGTCACGCGGATGGCCTGCGTGGCGGTCCCGCCCGCGCCGTCGCTCACGCGGACCGTCACCTCGTAGACGTTGTCCAGGCCCACGTCGGT
>JBFWRA010000016.1:0-12881 GCA_050249155.1 Isosphaeraceae bacterium
GTCGACGAGTTCCCAGGAGGAGTCGTCGAAGTCGGGCCCGAACGCCTTGGGCTGGATGTTGTAAGTCACGTTGGGCGAGCCGTCGGCGGCCTTGCCCGTGACCTCGACGATTTTGACGTCGACGTAGCGCCAGGTTCCCTTGACGGCCTCGACCCCCTCCCGAGTTCGGAGGTCGATCCGGGTCGCGGCGAGGGCGGGGCTGGTCAACGCCAGAACGGCCGTCGCGTGAAGTAAGGTCAATCGCAAGGGTGTCTCTCCCTGAAGCCTCGTTGGTCGTTCAACGCGTCCCCACCGCCGACACCTCCGCCGCGGCCGCGGCGGGGAACGGCAAGGCCGGGGCCGAGGTGTCCGCCTTGTGGGTGAGCAACTCGGTCAGGCGGAACTCGTGATAGGGCTGCGTGGCGGCGGGTTCCCCCTCTTTCGAGGCGTTGGCCACCCAGAGCCGGGTCGTCCCGGTCTCGAACAGGACGCTATGTAGGTTCGACTTCATCGCGACGGGCCGATCCATCAACGCCCTGGCGGACATGGCGTCGAGCTTGCCGTGCTGGGCCTTCACCCGACTGACCAACTCCTCGTAGCGATCCCCCGCCGAGAGCAACACGCCGTCCTTGACCGCGTGCGGCAGTTTCTCGTGCGCCTCGCCCATCTTGACGGTGCTGAAGACGTTCCACGACGCCTCCATGCCAACCCCCTGGCCGGTCTCGCCGTCGGCGATCACGTAGTAATATTCGCACGTTCTCGGATGATCACGGAACACGGCGACGGCCTCGTCGAGGCTCCGGGCCTCTTCCAGGGCCATCCGGACGAGCAGGGCCATCGGCACGCCTTCCCAGTGGCCCAGCCCCGCGCCCCCCATCTCGCCGATCGAGACGCGCTCGGCGTTCATCCCGGTGACGCTGCCGATGAACCCGGCGTACGTCACGTTGACGAACGGGATCTTGCCCTCGGGCTCGGCGACGGTCAAAATCGCGTGCTCCTGGAGCCGCCAGTCGCAGCCGTAGTCGAGAATCCTGCCGTGGTAGAGCGTGCCGTCACTCGTGGCCGAACCGCTCAGCGCGAAGCCCGAGCAGTGGAACATCTCGGGAATGAAGTTGGCCACGATGATTTCCTGGACGTCCATCCCCGCGCCGTCGGCCACGCCCTTCAACTCCTCGTGAAACCGCGCGGGAACGTACTTCCTCTGGGTCGCGGCGATCCCCTGAATCACGCGCTTCGGGTTGAGCAGGTTGATCCCGGCGACCTCGACCTTGAGTTCCTTCGCCTTGACGTCGAAGAGGAACCGGACCAGTTCCCGGATATCCTCCTTGAGCAGGGCCCCCTGCTGGTAGCCCATCTCATAAGGGGTACCCTTGACGTGCAAAACGCGGTAACCGTTCACCTCCTCGAGGTAACCCTGGCCGCAGCGGGCGATCGTTTTGCTCGCGTCGCCGGCGGACGCGGTCAGCCCGGGAAGTAGAAGCGCCACGATCGCCACGAGCCACTTGAACGCATTCATCGTTTTGACACCTCAGCGCGTTTTGGATTCGATGGAGGGGATCCGACGGTCCCGAGAGAGCATGATCGCGGACTTTCTCGTCTCTGAAAGAAGTTTGATCACTCTTTCCAGATCATGAATTCCAGAATCCTTATGATAAAAACGTCGATTGATTTTAAAAGTGGATCGCTCCGGATCGTGGATCGTCGCGCCGCGGGATCTTTCTGGGATCGCTCGCTTTCCGTCAAATCCCCGAACCTCCGACCTGGACTCGTCTCCGGTCGCCTTGACGTTGAGGCGTCGGCGGGTCGATCGTCCCACCTGGCGCGCCCCCGGATCGGGCTGAATCCGCGCGGAGGTTCGCTCCTGGAGACAGTCTATAGCCCTGGCCGGGAAACGCAACGTGGAAGTCGCCTGGGCTTACTCCCACTCGATGGTTCCGGGAGGCTTGCTCGTCACGTCGTAGACCACTCGGTTGACCCCTTTCACCGCGTTGATGATCCGGGTCGAGGCCCTCGCGAGCAGGTCGTGCGGGAGGCGCGACCAGTCGGCCGTCATGAAGTCGTCGGTGTCCACCGCGCGGAGGGCCACCACGTTCTCGTAGGTGCGTCCGTCCCCCATGACGCCGACCGATTGGACCGGCAGCAGCACGACGAACGCTTGCCCGGTTTGTCGAGAGAGTCCGGCGTTTTCCAGTTCTTCCAGGAAGATGGCGTCGGCTTGTCGGAGGACTTCGAGCCTTGGCTGGGTGATCTCGCCCAGGCAGCGCACGGCCAGCCCAGGACCGGGGAACGGATGCCGCCAGACCAGGCTGTCGGGCAGGCCCAGTTCCAGGCCCAGCCTGCGGACCTCGTCCTTGAAGAGGTCGCGCAACGGTTCCACCAGCGCGAAGCCGAGTTCGGCGGGCAGGCCGCCGACGTTGTGGTGGTGCTTGATCGTCGCGGCGGGGCCGTCGGGGTCTCCTCCGCTCTCGATCACGTCGGGATAGAGCGTCCCTTGCGCCAGGAAGCGCGCCCCGGCGATCGACTTCGCCTCGTCCTTGAAGACGTCGATGAACACGTGGCCGATCGTCACGCGCTTGGCCTGGGGGTCGGTCACCCCTTCCAACGCGCTGAGGAATCGATCGGCGGCGTCGACCACGCGGAGTTCGGCCTTGCCATGCGCGCCGAACGCGTCGACCACCCGGGCGCGTTCCCCGGCCCGGAGGAGGCCGTTGTCCACGAAAACGCAAACGACCCTCGGGCCGATCGCCCTGGCCAGCAAGGCCGCGCAGACCGCCGAGTCGACGCCGCCGGAGAGTCCGCAGACGACCCGGTCGGTCGGGCCGACCTGGCGTTGGATCTCCTCCACGGCGCGTTCGATGAACGCGCCCATCGTCCAGTGGCGGGGGTTCGCGCAGATTCGGTCGAGGAAGTTGCCCAGAATCAAAGCGCCATAAGGGGTGTGAGCGACCTCGGGATGAAACTGAAGGCCGTAGATCGGCCGGGAACGGTGCTTCACCGCGGCGACCGGGCACGTGGTCGTCACCGCCAGCGCGGAGAAGTCGGGGCCGGCGTCTTGCACCTGATCGCCGTGGCTCATCCAGACGGTCGTGGCGTGGGGGACGTCGTGAAACAGGTCGCCGTCGGTCTCGACGACCTGGCATTCGGCCCTGCCGTACTCTCGGGCCGGCGAGGACCGCACGCGGCCTCCCATCGCGTCGCACGCCAGTTGCATGCCGTAACATATCCCCAGCACGGGAACGCCCAGGTCGAAGATCCTCGGATCGCAGCGCGGGGCTCCGGCCTCATACACGCTGGAAGGCCCCCCCGAGAGGATGATGGCCAGCGGGTCGAAAGCGCGCACGCGGTCGATCGTCAGGTCGTGGCGAACGATCTTGGCGAAGGCGTGCCGTTCCCTGACCCGCCTGGCGATGAGTTGAACGTACTGAGAGCCGAAGTCGAGAACCAGGACCGGGCGCTCGGAGGGCGCGGGGCGTTCCATGCGGGGCTCAAGCCTTTCACCGACGTGGGTCGATTGCCATGCCGCTGGCGGCGGACCAAAACGTAAGTCTACCACGGCGTTCGCCGCCCCGGAACGTCCTGATCCCGCGATCGACGACCTGGACGACCCGACGACCGACGACGGGCCGGGGCCGATCGGACGTCACCTCCCCCGCGACAGCGCCAGGGCGTCCAGTTCCGAGAGCTTGAGCCGGACGCTGACCACGTAGGGGGGCTCCCCCTCGGTCCAGTGGCCGTAGGTCGTCACGACGAACGTGCCGTCGGGGAGGACCTCGACGCCGGGGTAGGCGCAATCCGAGCTTTTGTGATTGTCCATCAGCCGCACCCGGTATTGACCTTCCCGACCCGCGACGACGTCGTCGAACGTGCCGACCCAGCCGACCCAATCCCCTCTGGTCGGGCTGACCCTGGTCGTGTCACGGAAGGAGAGGAAGAGACGACCGTCGGGCGCGTACTTCCCCACGTGCCGGTCGCCCGTCAGCGCCCCTGGCAGTTCTCTCGGTCGCGTCCAGGTCGTTCCCTCGTCGTCCGAGACGATGACGAACGAGTTTCGCTTCCGGCTATTCTCCCGCAAGAGCACCGCGATCCGCCGACCGTCCGGTGATCGGATCAGCCCTGGCTCGCACAGATGGACCTCCGGATTCTCGGCGATGACCTCCGGAGAACCCCAGGTCAGACCTCCGTCGCGGGAGAGGGTCTTGTAGACCCGGAACGTCGTGACCTTGCCCTCGCCCCGGAAGAACCGGCCGTCGTCATGGAACAGGGCCATGACGTCGCCGTTCTTGAGCGTTTCGACGCTCGACATCGCCACGATCCCGCCGAAGTCTCCGATCGGCTCCAGCGGCGTCCAGGTCTGGCCGTCGTCCTCCGAGCGGGCCATCCGGATCGGGTACAGGCCCGAGAACAGAATGAGCCGCTTCTTCCCCGAGGGGTCGACGACCCGGTGAATGGTCGGCGTCTCCAGGGAGGTGGCCCAGTTGGCCGGCGTGGGCAGACGGTCGGACCAGGTCCGCCCCCCGTCGACGCTCCGCTTCATGACGATCGGTCCGCGCCCATGCCCCTTGGGATAGACGGCGATCATCGTCTGGCCGTCTTCCAGCAGCACGGTCGTCGGGTGCCCCAGATACTGTCCGGGCTCCCGGTCCACGACGACCTGACGCGCCGTCTGGGCCGCCAGGTCGATGAGCGGGATCGAGTAGCCCGGCTTCACGTCGGGGAGATCGGGGGGGTTGGCCGGCTGCGCCGCGGAGGTGCGAGCCAGAATCAACGCGAAACCGATCAGGACGACCGCGCGGACCACTGACCCCATCGAAGACTCTCCCCGCGTGTTCGCGATTTGGGTTGGTCACGAAATTCGACCGGGTGGAGGGAGGCCCGGTCAGCCAATCAAGATCGCGATGATACCAAAGGTGGTCGGGCGATGCTGGATCGGGCTGGTCGCGCCTGGGGGCCGGAACTTACGGAGGCGATCCTGTGAAAGTCGCTCCGCGATGGCGACACGAGGTGGGATCGCCCCGCGAGCGAAATCCGCTCATGATGCCCAGGAGAATCAACGAGTCTCCTGGGCCCCACCTTTTCCGGGCTCGGTCGGCTCCGTCGCGGAGCGCCTCACCCACCGAGACCAAGAGGTCGACGTGTCGCTCACTCCGCGGCGGAGGGCTTGCCGATCTCGGCCAGGGTCACGGGGGCGTCGAAGGGCCTCGCCACCGGGAGGACCGGGGTGTGGTCGTGGACCAGCAACGAGGAGGCGCCCACGAAGTAGGTTTGACCCTCGGCGACCTCCAGGTTGAACACCTCCTGAACGCCTTCGGATTGGATCGAGCCGACCGTCGCGAGCCCGCCGACGGTCCGCAGGGTGTCGCCCGGCTTGAGGTCTCGGGGCTTCACCCAGCCCCGCCCCGCCTTCCAGAACCGGTGAATCGCGGTGGCGACCACCTCGTCGTCGCCGACCTTCAAGCGGAAGGTGGCGGACGGCTTGTTGCGGACGGGGACCAGGACCGCCGTGTAGCGAAGCGCCCCGGTGGTGACGTCCTGGGAAAGCACCCGGTCGCCCACCTGGATCGTCTCGATCGCCTTCAAGCCTTCGAGGGTCCGCACGGGGGTTCCGGCGGCGAAGCAGGCGGAGTGTGTTCGCCCGCTCGATCGCGTGACGACCGGATCGGGAAGAGTCGGTTCCAGGTTCTGGGTGACGATCGGCTTTGTCGCGGGAGTCGCCCGAGGCTCATAGACGTATCCCCGCTGGTCCGCCCACCAGGAGTTCCAGTTGTCGGGCTTCTCGCCAACGTTGACCCCGGCGACCGGCACCAGGACTCCGAGGGCCCGGTCGTTTAATTGACGAATCCCCGCGTTGTTGGTCTCGATGGACTGAACGTCGACGGCGAGCCGCCGTCGCCCCTCGGCCACCGACGACTGGATACGGTTCAGGTCGCGGGCGATGTCCGCGTCGCGAATCATCGCCTCGTCGACGACGGAGACGCGCCCCGTCGGATTCCCGACTCTTTCCATCAGGATACGAATCGCCGTGAGATCTGTCGCGGGGTTGAACGGGACCGAGTTGTCGAAAAGTCGCCTGGGGACCCGTGAGAGCGCGTTGTTCAGCGTCCGCTCGCTGAAGTAGACCCGCCGTGTGATCGCCCGTTCTCCGTCGATAAACAACTCTCCGGGCAGGTTCGGATTGCTCGACGGTCGAACCTCGTAACGAACCGGTTCGCGAACCAGGCCGATCAGCAACCCGATGAAGTCGCGACCGTCACGGCGTAGGAGGGTTTCGGTCGCGGTCCGTCGGACCTCGGGTGAGTCGCCGTAAACCCCCAGCGCGGCGAGCGCTCGATTCGCCGCGGGCCCATCCATGCGTCCGAGGATTCTTACGGCGATTTCTTGATCCTTCGCGTCCCCGGTGGCGAAGACCGACCAGACCGAGGGAAGGGCCCGGGGATCTTCGATGGCGTCGATCTGTTCCAGGGCGGACTCGGCGTTCTTGCTCCGAAGTTCTTTTCTCAGGCGAGTCAGGACCGGCTTCCATTCGCGGTTGGCCGCGCGCTGGGCCCTGGCGTTGGCCTGTTCCTCGGCCAGCTTGACGGGGTCGACCCATCGGCCGTCGACCCGCTTCATCCCGAGTTTCCTCCAGGCGGAGTCGCGCGAGGGGTCGAGCCGGACGACCGACGTCAGATGCGCCTTGGCCTCGGGCTCCAGGCCGTTGGCCTCGCACCACTGGGCGAGCTTGGCGTGGCCGTCGGCGTTGGGGCGGGTTTCGTCGCGCAGGCGGTTGTACTCCGCGAGTTTCGCGGCGAGTTCCTCGTCGGCCTTGACCTTGGCGGCGACCGCGTCGGGTCGTTCCCAGCGTCCCCGGAAGTCGACCATGCCCATCAGGCCGCGCGCGGCGACGTGGCTCGGTTTGGTCAAAATGGCGATGGCGAGGTGCTTGACCCGCTCTCCGGAGAGCCCATGCCGCTCACACCAAAGGGCCAGTTTGACGTGCTCGTCGGCGTCGTTACCGACCTTGACGAGAGCCTCCTGATACGCCTTCAAGTCGTCCGACGACGGGGCCGGCCGTTCTGGGGCGGCCGAGATCACGCTCGCGCCGAGGAGAAGTGTGGCCAACATGTCCGTGAATCTCCGAACGGAGAGTGGATCGGTCGATGCTGATTCATCCTAGCGTGGGGGCCCGCTGGGTCAAGCCGTCGCCCGGACTCGCCCCGAGGGGACAGGAAACGAAGAACTTGTCCGACGCTATTTGGAATTTGACTCAATCGTTTCGACGCGGCGATGGGTCGTCGCTTCGTATTGGGACGTGGGGTCGTTTGGACGCGGACCGAGATGCCGGGCGTCGTCCTTGGGTCGGGGACCTTCGACGTCACGGACGGATCACCGCCACTCGACTGCCAGACTGACCGTGCCGTTTGACCACGAGGATCATCGCGGGTACGACCTTCCCCTTCTCGATGATCCGTTCGACGGTGTACATGGATTCCAGCAGTTTCGGATTGGCGCCTTCCGCACCGGTCGCTTCCACGACGCGCAGATTACCGCCGATTCGAGACTGCGCCACATGCGATTCCACGACCGCCACATGACCGGCGGGACTGGTCATGACGGAATTCGCCGCGGTCATCCAGACCAGGAGGTCTCCCTGGCGGATCGCGTTTGGATCGTTCACGGCCCTGGATGCGTTGAAGTACGACGCCGCGCCCGTGTTTCGCCTGGCTTCGGACGTGTCGGACCTCAATTTGTTGGCGATGAGATAATTGGTGACGAATCCCGAGCAATCGATCCCGAGATGCTCGTCACAGTAAAGTTGGATGCTGGCCTGATTGGCGTTCGGGATTTTGCCAGAACGAACCGCCCACTCAAGGGCGAGTTCGTAGTCTCGCGGTTCCCCTTTCCCCATGGCCGCGGTCCGGATGCGTTCCTTGTTGGCCTGGAACCAGGTGTGCGTCTTCGAGCCGCCGGACGTCACCTCGACATAATCTTTTCGTTGCTCGGTTCCCTCTTTCCAATTCATCATAAAGTAATTTTTTAATTGAATCAAGTGAGTGGATTCCCGGCAAACCTTCGCGACAGGATCGTCCATGACGGCATGGACCTCAAGGGCCCGGTATCGCCTCAGGAATTCCACAGGTGTGGGCATGGTCTTTCTCCTTCGAGAATCGTGGGCGCGATTCGGTCATCATGGACAGGGGGCGTGTCCTTCCGCGACCCAACTTCGCCACGACGTTCCCATCGGCTGGAACGATCGTCGGTAGGGCGCGAAGACTGATTGAACGACTCGACTTCGCGATGGAGTCTATGGGGCGTCGTGGTGGAACGACTCCCAGTCGCCCTCGAAGCTCCAGGGCGGAGGCCCGGATCCCTTCGGAGCGCGGAGTGGTGGAACGAACGTCTCTAACCAACCGCGCGCCGCGGTCTCTCCCGGGGTCGAGCGGGGGCGACTCCCTGCCTGGGCTCAGTACGGGCATGGGGGGGAACCTCGGGGCGAACCGTGGGGTCGGAAGACCTGGCCGCGCGCGGGACGCCGGGTCGGGCGACGCCCCCGCCAAAGGCACCGCGCCCGCCGGTCGGCAACGCGACTCACAGGTGAGGATCCAAGACTGGCGGCAGCCGATCAAGCCAAAAATTCATTGATTTCTCGGATGGCACGCGACTAGCGAGCCCGTGGTGTCCCGGTGGCCGCGTTGGGTTCGTTCCGTCAGGACGCTGGCCCTCGTCAAACGAGCGTGAAGCGGTATCCGTGTGCACACTATACGCTCGGCTGGTCGTGTCACTATCCTGGGAAATGCGAAACCGATGAGGATCGACCCTTCGCCACGACCAGCCGCCCGGGCGTGAGGGGACCTTGGGAGCGACTCATGACAGCTGACGAAGAGAGCCTCGTTCCCGAGACCAGCGTCTCCGGCATCGAGGGCGATGGGCCCGCGCCTCGGCTGGTGGTGGGGATCGGGGCCTCCGCCGGCGGTTTGGAGGCCCTGGAGCGACTCTTCGAGGCGATGCCGACCGACACCGGCATGGCGTTCATCGTGGTCCAGCACCTCTCCCCGAACTACAAGAGCCTGACGGACGAGATCCTGGTCCGCCGGACCCGCATCCCAATCCAGGTGGTCGAGGACGGGATGCGGGTCCGACCGGATTCGATTTTCCTGATCCCTCCCAGGAAGGACATGATTCTGGGCGGCGGCCGGTTGCTGCTGACCGACAAGGACCCCGGGCGATTCGTCACGCTGCCGATCGACCTCCTGCTCCGTTCGCTCGCCCAGGAGGCCGGCGACCGCGCCGTCGCGATCATCCTGTCCGGGACCGGCAGCGACGGATCGCGGGGGGTCAGGGACGTCCACGAGGCCGGCGGGTTGGTCATCGTGCAGGACCCCGACACGGCCAAGTTCGACGGGATGCCCCGCAGCGCGATCGACACGGGCGTCAGCGACCTCACGCTGGCGCCGGAATCCATCCCGGAGGCGCTCCTGCGGCATGCCCGGAGCCCGCATGGCGAGTCTCTCCCGTCGTCGCCGATGCCAACGGGCGTGGAAGCGATCTTCCGATTGCTCCGCGAAGCCCACGGGATCGACTTCTCGCTTTACAAGCCGGATACCGTCGCCAGAAGGCTCGAGCGTCGGCTGTCGCTCGGCGAAGTCCCCAGTCTGGATGAATACGCGCGACGGCTTGCGGCGGACCCGGCCGAGCTCAACCTTTTGTACAAGGATCTGTTGATCGGCGTCACCCGGTTCTTCCGGGACGAGGAGGCCTTCGCGCGGCTCGGCCGGGACGTGCTTCCGGAGGTGCTCGACAGGCTCGGGCCTGGGGAGGAGTTTCGGGCGTGGGTCGCGGGTTGCGCCACGGGCGAGGAGGCGTACTCGCTGGCGATCCTGGTTCGCGAGGGCATGGAGGCGGCGGGACGGACCGGCGCGGTGAAGATCTTCGCCACCGACGCCCACCGGGCGTCACTCGATCTGGCCGGCGCGGGCGTCTACCCGGAGGCGGCCTGCGCCGGCGTCGGGATCGAGCGAATGGACCGATTCTTCACCAGGGTCGCCGCCGGCTATCAGGTCTCGGCCGACCTTCGGAAATCGGTCGTGTTCGCCCAGCATAACGTCCTGAAGGACGCCCCGTTCACCAAGCTCGACCTGGTCACCTGCCGCAATCTGCTCATCTACTTCCGCCCCGCGGCCCAGAAGCGGGTGCTCTCCCTGTTCCACTTCGCGCTGAAGGCCGGAGGAATCCTGTTCCTGGGCCCGAGCGAAACCCCCGGGGAGGTGAGCGACGAGTTCGAGGCGCTGGACCCTCGCTGGAGGGTCTATCGGAAGCGGAGGGACGTGCGGCTCGTCACCGACCTCCGCCTGATGGACGTGACCCCGCAGCCCCGATCGCCCGCCATGAACCCGCCGCCCCCCCCGGACCTTCACCTGGCCGGAACGTACGACGCCTTGCTCGACCAACTCATGCCCCCGTCCGTTCTGGTGAACGATCGCGGCGCGGTGATCCAGTCCTTCGGTGGGGCCAGCAAGTATCTCAGGTTTCGTGAGGGACGGATCACCACGGACCTGCTGGAGCTCGTCGATCCCGAGATGCGCATGGCCCTCACAGGGGCCCTGCCCCGGGCGTTCAAGGAACTCACACAGATCACCTACAAGGGGCTCCGGGATTCGTCCACGGGTGGCGACCCGTTGATCAACGTCACCGTCCGGCCGATCCGGAATCGTCGGTCGGGGGTGAACCACGCCCTCGTCCAGTTCGAGGAGGTCGGCGAATCGCCACCGGCTCAAGAGGTCGCTCACGAGATCGACCTCGGGCAAGCGTCACGCGAACAGGTCCTGGCCCTGGAAGGAGAGCTCCGGTACACGAAGGAGAACCTCCAGGCGGTCATCGAGGAGATGGAGACCAGCAACGAGGAGCTCCAGTCGACCAATGAGGAGCTGACCGCGGCCAACGAGGAGTTGCAGAGCACCAACGAGGAACTCCACTCGGTCAACGAGGAGCTCTACACCGTCAACGCCGAGTATCAGAAAAAGATCGCCGAACTCACCGAAATGACGGCCGACATGGACAACCTGCTCATCAGCACGGAGGTCCATACGATCTTTTTAGATCGAAATCTATGTATACGAAAATTCACTCCGAAGATCGCCGAGACCTTCAACCTGATGCCCCAGGACGTCGGTCGACGAATCGACAACTTCACCTACACGATCGATCATCCCGGCCTCATGGACGACCTCGGCGCGGTCCTCAGTCAGTCCTCACCCCTGGAACGGCAAGTTCGTGACCGTCGGGGAAACTGGTTTCTGCTACGGATTCTCCCCTACCGCTCCGGACTGGCGACCAACGGCGTGGTCCTGACACTCGTCGACCTGGCCGGAGTCAAGCGGGCCGAGGCCGATCGTTGGCGAACCAGCGAGCGGCTCAACGCGATCCTCCTGCACTCGCCGAACTGGATCTTCGTCAAGGACGTCGATGGGAAATACGTGCTGGCCGCCGACTCGTTCCGCCAGTTGGTCCATCGCGATTCGATCGGCAAGACCGCCGGCGACCTCTTTCCACCCGAGGTCGCGGAAAAGCTGACCCGCGGCGACGAGCGGGTCCTTCGCGACGGGGAAGTGGTCCAGGAGGAGATCGAGGTCAACGTGACTGACGATCCCCGGACCTTCCTGTCGGTCAAGTTTCCCCTGCGCGACGAGGCGGGAAGGATCACGGGGATCGGCGGGATCAACACGGACGTGACCCAGATTCGCGATGCCGAGCGAACGGCCCGCGAGGCCGTGGCGCAGCGGGACCGCTTTCTCGCCATGTTGTCGCACGAACTCCGGAACCCGCTGGCGGCGATCCTGAACGCGGCCGAGATGGCGTCGCGCGCGGCGACGGTGGAGGCCGACCCTGGGCGTTGGATCGGGGTGATCGAGCGGCGGGCCCGGCACATGGCCAGGCTCGTGGACGACCTGCTCGACGTGGCGCGGATCACCCACGATAAAATCGAACTACGTCGATCTGATTTCGACCTCTCGACGACCGTCCCGGAAGTCATCGAGGAGGTCCGCGAGGGATTCGAAGTGGCCGGCGTCACCCTCGTCCTGGAGGGCCCGGAGACGGCGCTGATGGTGAACGGCGACCCGGATCGGCTCGAACAAGTCCAGGTGAACCTCCTGAGGAACGCGGCCAAGTACACGCCAGCCGGTGGCCGGGTCTGGTACACCGTCGGGAGGGAGGACGGGCAAGCCGTCATCCGCGTTCGCGACACGGGGGTCGGCCTGGCGCCCGACATGATCGCCAAGGTCTTCGATCCGTTCTTCCAGGCCGACAAGACGCTGGCGAGGGTCGCCGGCGGGATCGGGGTCGGCCTAACATTGGTCCGGTCGATCATTGAGTTGCACGGCGGCACCGTGGAGCTCCGTAGCGACGGACTTGGCAAGGGGTGTGAATTCGTCGTCCGCCTCCCACTCTCGAAGCGCGAACCAGCGTCGTCGCCACCCATCGACCCCGGTGCCGAAAGCCAAATCCCGATCTCGCCGCCCGAGGAGAGTCCCGCCCTTCGGCTGCTCGTGGTCGAAGACGATCCCGACATCCGGCAATCGCTGGTCCAACTCCTGGGCATCGCCGGCCACCAGGTGCGGTCCGCCTCCAAGAGCGAAGCCGCGCTCGACGCGCTGAAAGAGGATCGAGTCGACGCGGCCCTGCTCGACATCGGGCTGCCAGGGATCGACGGATACGAGCTCGCGCGTCGGATCCGCCGCGGCTCAGGGCCGCAACCCTTCCTGATCGCGTTAACCGGGTACGGCCGTCCAGAGGATCGCGCCGCGGCGGCCTTGGCCGGGTTCGACGCCCACCTGACCAAACCCTTCCGACCCGAGGAACTGGATCAGATTCTAAGATCCGCCCGGCGCGACCCACCGCCCCAGGCCGATGGCCACCACGACCGACCA
>JBFWRA010000017.1:0-12797 GCA_050249155.1 Isosphaeraceae bacterium
CGAGCTTCGAGGGCCGCTGGACCCGGAGAAGTGGGTCCGCCCCAAGCGCTTCGACCGGTTCTTCCACGCCGACGACCCAGGAACTCCCGAGGGGCGCGCCCCTTACGCCCGCGAGGTCCTTCGCCGGTTCGCCACCAAAGCGTTTCGACGCCCCGTCGACGACCCGACCGTCGACCGCCTGGCGGAGTTCGCCAGGGAGGTTTACGACGAGCCTGGAACCACGGTCGAGGCCGGGATCGCCCGGGCGATGGTCGCCGTGCTGTCCTCCCCCCGATTCCTCTTCCGGGTCGAGGACACCGTGCCCAACGACGGTCAGGGGCACCCCCTGGTCGACGAGTACGCCCTGGCCTCTCGGCTCTCGTACTTCCTCTGGTCGACCATGCCCGACGACGAACTGATCGGGCACGCCGCCCAGGGGACGCTGCGGGTGAATCTCGACGCGCAGGTCGCGCGGATGCTCGCCGACGAGCGTTCCGAGCGCATGACCCGCAACTTCACCGGCCAGTGGCTCCAGGCCCGCGACGTGGAAACCGTCGCGATCGACGCGCGGACCATCCTGGCCCGCGACGACGGCGTCGAGAAGGAACTGGCCCAGGAGCAAGAGGAGTTCCGGGCCTTCCTCGCCCAGCGCGAGGCCGAGGCCAAGAAAGCGGCCGAGGCCAAGGCCCGAGGAGAGAACCCTCCCCCCCCGCCACAGTTCGGCTCGCTCCGCCGATCCGGCAGGTTCCGCAGGCTCTTCGCTCCTCCCCGGGTCGAGTTCGACGACCCCCTCCGCCAGGCGATGCGCCGCGAGACCGAGATGTTCTTCGACGCCGTCGCCCGGGAGGACCGTAGCCTCCTGGACCTGCTCGACAGCGACTTCACGTTCCTCAACGAACGCCTGGCCAAGCACTACGGCGTGCCGGACGTGAAGGGGGACTACATGAGGCGGGTGACGCTCCCCCCCGACAGCCCCCGCGGCGGCCTGCTGACCCAGGGGACCGTGCTGGTCGTCACCTCCAACCCAACCCGCACCTCCCCCGTGAAGCGCGGGCTCTTCCTCCTGGAAAACATCCTGGGTACCCCGCCTCCCCCCGCGCCCCCGTCGGTGCCCGACCTCGAAGAGTCGGAGAAAGGCTTCCAGGACCGCGAGCCGACCCTCCGCGAAGTACTCGAACTGCACCGGTCCAAGCCGCTTTGCAACGCCTGCCACTCACGCATGGACCCACTGGGCTTCGGCCTGGAAAACTTCAACGCGCTGGGGCTCTGGCGCGACAAGGAGCGTGGCCAGCCGCTGGACACCGCCGGCACCCTGATCTCCGGCGAAACCTTCAATGACGTCAAGGCGTTGAAGACGATCCTGAAGGAACGGCACCGCGACGAGTTCTACCGATGCCTCGCCGAGAAGCTCCTCACCTACGCGATCGGCCGGGGGGTCGAACCCTCCGACGTCGAGTCGATCGACCGGATCGTCCACCGGATCGAAGCCGAGGACGGGAAGTTCTCGGCGCTTCTCCACGGCGTCATCGAATCGTCCCCGTTCCAGAAGCGTCGAAAATTTGTTAAAGAAGAAGAATCAGTCGGTTCGGGCGACCCGGCGACCGCCGCGGGACCGGGCCAATCGCCAACTTCGGGAGCGTTGCCATGAGCCAGGACCGAGCCGGTCGTGTCGGAACTTCCTCCGAAGAGACGCGCGGAGCCCTGAGCCGTCGGAGATTCCTCCGGGGGGCCGGTGCCCTGGTCGCCCTCCCCGCGTTTGAGACGCTGGTTCTCAAGGGGGCCCTGGGCGCGTCGCCGACGACCCCCCTGGCGACCTCCCCCACCGGTAGCCCGATCCGGACCGCGTTCGTTTATTTCCCCAACGGCGCGATCCAGCCCTCCTGGTGGCCCGAGGCGACCGACGGTTCGAAAACCTTCGACCTCAGCCCGACCTTGAAACCGCTCGACGCGGTCAAGTCCAAGGTGCAGGTCCTCGGCGGGCTCGACCACGTCAACGCCACCGCCGGACCCGACGGCGCGGGGGACCACGCCCGGGCCAGCGGCACCTTCCTCACCGGGGTTCGGGTCAAGAAGACCGCCGGCGCGAATATCCACGCGGGACTCTCGATCGACCAGTACCTCGCGTCGAAGATCGGCCACCAGACCCGGTTCCCCTCGCTCGAACTGAGTTGCGACGCCGTCCGACGCTCCGGCAACTGCGACTCGGGATACTCGTGCGCCTATCAATACAACCTGGCCTGGCGGTCGGCCACCACGCCCGTTCCCCCCGAGCCCAACCCCCGCCTGGTCTTCGAACGCCTCTTCGGCTCCGGCTCGCCAGGCCAGCGCCTGGCCAGTCTGAAGCACCGGCAGGAACGCCAGCGCTCGCTGCTGGACTTCGTCCTGGAAGACGCCCGCTCGCTCCGCCCCCAACTCGCCACGCGCGACCGCCAGAAGCTCGACGAGTATCTGACCAGCGTCCGCGAGATCGAAGGACGCATCACCCAGGCGGAACGACTCGCCGAGGAAACCCCCGACCCCGACGTCGAGACCCCCTCGGGAATTCCCGCCGGGTTCGAGGACCACATCCAGATCATGTTCGACATGATGGCCCTGGCCTTCCAGACCGACTCGACCCGGATCGCCACCCTGCTGCTGGCCAGCGAGGGGAGCAACCGGGCCTTCCCCGAGATCGGGATCGCCGAGGGGCACCACTCCCTGACCCACCACACCGGCCGGCAAGACATGATCGACAAGGTCGCCGCGATCGACCTGTTCTACGTTCGTCAGTTCGCCCGGTTCCTCGAAAAGCTGGACGCGGTCCACGACGCCGACGGCTCGTCGATCCTCGACAACGCGATGATCGTCTATGGCAGCGGGAATTCCGACGGCAACCGCCACACCCACGTGAACCTGCCCGTCATTCTGGCCGGCGGCGGCGGCGGACTGCTGGAACCAGGCCGGTTCGTCCAGGCGGGCGGCGTGCCCATGTCGAACATGTTCCTGACCATGGCCGACCGCCTCGGCGCCAGCGGCCTGGAACGGTTCGGTGACTCCACCGGCCGGTTCGACCGGATCTGATCGTCCGAGACCGACGACTCCCCTCGCGAGGACCGACCACCGAACGCCATTCGGTGGCCGGTCTTCGCCGACGATCCGTTCGCCCTCCCATTTTATTCAGATCTCTTTATTCATGCGATCATTCCGGTCCGTTTTCCTGGCCGCCCTGGTCGCGAATCAAGCGGCGGCCGACGACGCTCCGACTCGCCGCGAGGTCTTCACGTTTTTCCATGAAAACGTGATGGGGACCTCGATGGAACTTCGGATCCTCGCGGTCGACCACGCCGAGGCCGCGCGGGCCGAGGAACGCGCCCTGGCCGAGATCGAGCGGCTCAGCGCCCTGCTCGGCAACCACGACCCGTCAAGTGAGTTTCGCCGCTGGCAAGCCTCGCGCGAGGGGCCGCTGGCGGTCTCCCCCGAGCTTTTCGAAGTGCTCTCCGAGGCCGATCACTGGCGAGACCGAACCGGGGGGGCGTTCGACCCGCGGGTGCAAGCCGTCTCGGCGCTCTGGACTCGTTGCGCGCTGGAGGACAGGCTCCCCACCGCCGCCGAACGCGCGTCGGCCCTCGCCACCGCCGCGCGATCGGGATGGCGGCTGGACCCCGCGACTCAACGCGCCGAGCGATTCGGCGACGCGCCTTTCTCCCTGGACGCGATCGCCAAGGGATTCATCGTGGAACGCGCCTGCCTCGCCGTTCTCCACGACGCCCCCGGGGTCCGAGGGGTCGTTCTGAACGTCGGAGGCGACCTTCACGCCCGGGGCGACCTGCCGGCGACCGTCGGAGTCGCGCCTCCCTGGGCGGACTCGGAGTCGGCCGAGCCGATCGCCCGCTTCGAAGCGCGCGACGCGTCCGTCGCGACCAGCGGCCACTCCCAGCGCGGAAGTCGAATCCAGAAGCGATGGTATTCGCACGTCATCGATCCCCGGACCGGTGAACCGGTCGCCCGGGTCCTTGGCGCCACCGTGCTGGCCCCGCGGGGTGCCGAGGCCGACGCCATGGCCACCGCCCTGAACGTCCTGACTCCCGAGGAGGGGCTTCGGCTGGTCGACGAAACCCCCGGCGCGGCCTGCCTGATCGTGACCGACGACCACAGGATCCTGACCAGCGCCCGATGGCCCAGGGAATCGACGCCGAAGGTCGCGGACCCCCTGGCCGTCGCCGCGACGGCCCCGGTGGCCCAGGCCGACGCGTTCGAGCTGACCGTCTCGTTCGAGATCAACACGCCTCCGCCTGGCGAGGGGCGTTATCGTCGCCCTTACGTGGCGGTCTGGGTTGAGAACCAGGAGGGTTATCCCGTCCGCAACCTTTTGCTCTGGGTCTCGCAGGGGGGCTCGGGCCCGTTCCAGTGGCTCCCCGACCTGAAGCGCTGGTTCAAGAGCGACCTGGGCCGAAAGAAGGTCGAGAAGACCGAGATGGTCCTGACCATGTCACGGCCCACGCGCCCCCCCGGCAAGTACTCCGTGACCTGGGACGGCAAGGACACCCAGGGCAAGCCCGTCCCTCCAGGCGAGTACACGGTTTATCTCGACGCCGCCCGCGAGCACGGCACGTATCAAGGGATGAGTCATCGATTGACGATCGGCGGCGAGCCGTTCTCGGCCGACCTGAAGGGCGGCGTGGAGATCAAGTCCGCGACCGTCGCGTACCGTCGCAAGCCCCCCGCGCCTTGAACGGACCGGGAGCGGCCCCTGGTGGCGCCGTATCCCTTATCCCATGATTCACGATCCCGACGGCCCGATCGCCGACCTGGACGCGGGCGAGTCCTTCCCTCCGCCGGAATCGATCCGCGCCGACGGTCTGGCGGCGGTGGGTGGCGACCTCTCGCCGACCCGTCTGATCGAAGCCTATTCCCTGGGGTTTTTCCCCTGGTCGGGGCCGGGCGAGCCCATCCTGTGGTGGAACCCCGACCCGAGGCTCGTGCTGGACCCCTCGGCGCTTCGGGTGTCGCGGAGCCTTCGGCGGACGCTTCGCAAGGGGGGGTACCTCACGACCTATGACCGGAACTTCCCGGACGTCATGCGCGCCTGCGCCCTGACTCCGCGACGGGGCGAGGTGGGCTCCTGGATCACCCCCAGGGTGCTTCTGGGATACATGAACCTGCACCAGTTGGGACTGGCCCACTCGGTCGAGACCTGGCACGAGGGGGAACTCGTGGGCGGGCTCTATGGAGTCTTGCTGGGGCGCTGCTTTTTCGGCGAATCGATGTTTTCGACGCGTACCGACGCGAGCAAGGTCGCGCTGGTGGCGCTGGGGTCGAAGCTCCAGGCCCTGGGCGTGGAGATGATCGACGGCCAGGTGGAGAGCCCGCACCTGATCAGTCTGGGAGGCGTCCCGATTCCCCGAGTCGAGTTTCTCCGACGATTGCGCGAGGCCCTTGAATCGCCGACCGACCGCTCGACCTGGGGCCTGGAGACGGAACGGGGCGGGGAACCGTCTTGAAGCCCGCGCCGAGCCTCGCGACGGCGACCGACCCCGTTCCCTTTCCAATGCATTCCGTTACGCTTACGCTTCGATGGGACTTCCGACTCCCGCGAGGGCGTCGGCTTCGCTGGATTCAGGCTCGGCGACGGTGCGGAAGCCCAGCCTGGCGGCCAGGGCGTCGGCACCGAAGAGCAGGCCGGTTCCCAGCAGGTCGGCACCGAGGGTGTTCCAGTAGAACGGTAGGGCCACCGCGTAGCACGCGACGAGTCCCGCGGGGGTCAATGGGAAGCCCAGACCCGATCCCTCCGCCCAGACGGCGAAGTTGCTCAGGACGAAGAAAAGAGTCGAACCGACGATCGACATTCCCACTCGGGTGAGCGCCCCGGCGTGTTTTGGCACGAACGTCCCGATGAAGGCCAGCCCCGCGAAGATCGCGTAGCCGCTCGCCCGGGAGAGGAAGTGGTACTGGTAGCCGTGGCCGAGGTCGATGACCATGTCGGAGAGGGCGAGGATCGCCAGCGGCACCAGAATCGCCCAGCGCCTGGGGAGCCGCGCCCCCGCGTAAAGGGCCGTCGCCCCCAGCGCCACGGCGTTGGGCGCGTGGGGCAGCAGTCGAGACAGAACACCGAGCAGGACCAGGAAACTCGCGGTCATCATGGGCGAAACCCTTGTCAGCCGGAAGCCCGCGACCGGGTCGGATCGTCCCCGATCTCGACCGGGTCACGGGAGTTACCTCGGCCCTGGACGGGGCCGGTGGAGCGTTCAGAGAAATCGGATACGTTCATCGTCGGGTCGTCCCGCGCTTTGGGGAGTCGGCAAGGACGTGGAGCTTATCCTAACGTCTTTCCAACTTTGGAGAAAGCCGGTGACGTCGGCCCCTGGCGAGTGCCCAGGGGCCATCGCGAATCAGAAGGGCCGGTAGAGTTCCACCGAGGAGGGGTGGAGGTAGCTGATCCCGAGCTTCCTCGCCAGAGCGCCCGCCGAGGCGTTCCAGGAGGCTGGGAACGGCCGGTCCACCGGCCTGAGCCCTTCGACGTGGCCGTCGAGGAAACCGGCGTTGCAGAGCCCCATGTGCCGGAAGTGGCTTCCAGGGGCGGCGAACGGGTCGTCCGGTCCGTTCAAGTAGAGGTTCTCCGTGGCCTTCAAGACGGGGTCGCCCGACCAGGGGAGTTGCACCCGGGCGGCGTCGCTCATCACCAGCGTTCGGGAGGTGGCGGGAAACTGAGCCAGCACCTTCAGCTCCTGGCGAGGAGTCCAGGGGGGCGAACTGGGGAAGACCGCGCCACCGAGGTTCAGGTTGTAGGCGTAGCCGCCGGTCGAGCCGGCGTAGAGCAGGGTGATCGGCGGGGTGACGAGGTCCGGACACTGGAACACGCGGGTGTTGTTCTCAATGAAGGGGCCAAGCAACGACTCGTGCGGGTCGTCGACGTTGGTCGAATAGTTGATCTGTCCGCACCAGGTCTTTTGAAGCGACCCGCGGGAAACGAGGTTGGCCGGCGGAACGACCCCGAGGGTATCGTGATACATCATCACGGCCAGCAGGTTTTGCTTGAGGTTGTTCGAGCATTGAATCCGCCGGGCGGCACCCCGGGCGGCCTGGGCGGCGGGCAGAAGCAGGCCGATCAACACCGCGATGATCGCGATGACCACCAGAAGCTCGATCAGAGTGAAGCCGGCGGCGCGACGGGGAGCGACCCCCTGGGACTCGGACGGGAGGTGAGACATTCCGAAAGGCGTCCAAGGGTCGGGTGGGAACCCGGGACCCGTCGACCCTCTGGAACGGGAGCCCCGGCGCCGGGCTCCGCGGCGGTTGGGTGGAGGAGGCCAGAGGTGGCGGAGGTCCGACTCGAAGGCGGACCGATCGTCCTCGAAGGACGACACGGGAAAAGCCTTCACACGGTCCCGGCCGGGCGGGGCGTCTCACCCCATTCCCCGACACCTTGATCGAATTGTTCGGCGACCGCCCAGGCCGGGCGGAGCCGAGCGTTCACTCGCGGTCGAACGCGAGGGGATCATATCGCGCCGAGCCAGAGAGGGCAACGGCCCACCGGTGTCCGGTTCACCTTCCTCGAGTTCTTCAGACCCGCCGCTAGATCGTGGTGGAGATCGCTGGGGCGGCTCTGAGGAAGACGGAACGAGGTACGGCCCGCGATGACGATGCGCCCCTCCCAGGGAGTTGTGTGATGAGGATTCGGCATTTTGTTTCAATCCAGTTGAGCACTCGGTTTCTTTCGACAGCTTGGGGTCGGATCGTCCTGGATGCGATGCTTCTGGTGCTGCACTTGGCTGGACCGGCCGGTTAGGATATCGAAAGCGGGCGGGTAAGCTATTTCCGGCCCGTTCCAAAACTGGCGAATGATGCCAGGGAAGGTCGAATCGGCGCGTCAACTCCTCAAGACCGGCATGGCTTCCCATGAGGTCGCCCAGAACCTCGGGGTCTCGATCTCGACGTTCCACCGCTGGGTGCCAGCCTCGGGTCGTTGAGCCGTCATGGGGGGAGGTGCGCGGGATCCCGGGATCGAACGTGATTTGTCGCTCACAACCCGGTGCGATCGGGGTTCCCGGGAGCGGCTCCATGGGGCTGGCGTGTATGGACGAACGTCGACGTCTCGACACAGACCCGAGTCCCGGCAGCGCGCCCGTCACGCGTTGGCTCATCGAACTGAGGCAGGGCGATGAGGCCGCCGCCGGCCGGTTGTGGGACCACTTACACCGCCGGCTACTTACCCTGGCCGAGCGGGAGGTGGCTCACAAAGCCCCCTCGGGGTTTGACGGTGAGGACGTCGCCCTCAGCGCGTTCCACACCCTCTGTCAGTCTCTTCGGCAGGGGCGCTACGGCGACGTCGACAACCGCGACGAGCTGTGGCAGCTCTTGCTGGTCATCACGATCAACAAGGCGCGTCGGAGGGTCCGGGACGAGAACCGGCTCCGCCGCGGCGGCGGGCTCTCGCGGAGCGATGACGGCGGGGAGTTTCTCAGCTCAATCGTCTCGCCCGAGCCGGACCCGCAGATGGTCTCGATGGCGCGGGAGGAGTGCCAGCGGCTGCTCGGGTCGTTGGGGTCGCGCGATCTCCAGCTCGTCGTGCTGTTGAAGGCCGAGGGCTACACCGACGAGCAGGTGGCCGAGAACCTGGGGTGCACGCGAAGGACGGTGCAACGCAGGCTGGCGCTCATCCGCGACCTCTGGGCGGAGGAATTCGTATGACCGAGCCAGGCGCGACCGCGCCCTCGTCGGGCCGAGAAGAGCGACTGGTCGTCGAGTCGCTTTGCGATGAGTTCGAGGACGGGTGGCCGGCGGACCCCGACTGGAAGTCGCGGATCGAGCGATTCGTGGCGCGCGTGGGGGAGGATCAGAGGCCCGGTTTGGTCGAGGAACTGGTCGCCATCGAGTGCGAGTTGTCGGCGGCACTCGGGCGGCCGGCCGACCGCGGCTCGTATCACAAGCGATTCCCGCGGTGGAGGGACGCCGTGGACCGCGCGTTCGACTGGTGGGCCGGGACCGGTGAGGCCGCGGGCCCGGCGCATCCCGCTCGTCCGGAACGCCTTGGTGATTATCGGATCGTCCGCGAGATCGGCCGTGGCGGGATGGGGGTCGTTTACGAGGCGGTCCAGGAGAGCCTCGACCGCCGGGTCGCGATCAAGACGCTGGCCCCCCACTGGGCGAACCACCCCGAGTTCACCAGGCGATTCCGCCGCGAGGCGCGCGCGGCCGGGTCGCTGCACCATACCAACATCGTCGAGGTCCACGGCGCGGGCGAGCAGAACGGGCTGTGCTACTACGCCATGCAACTCGTCGAGGGGAGACCCCTGAGCCAGTTGATCCGCGATCAAGCGGAACCGGCGACCGATGCTGGCGGGAAGCCTCCCATGAGGTCCGATCGTTCCACGTCGGTCGCCAACGTCGGCGCGCAGGTGGCCCGCGCGCTGGAATACGCCCACCGCCGCGGCGTCCTCCACCGCGACGTCAAGCCGTCCAATCTGCTGGTGGATCAGACGGGGACGGTCTGGGTGACCGATTTCGGCCTGGCGAAGGTCATCCAGGAAGGGGGCGATGCGACTCGGACCGGGGAGATGATCGGTAGCCTTCGGTATCTGCCGCCGGAGGCCCTTGACGGGCACTGGGACGAGCGCGGCGACGTCTACAGCCTTGGGCTGACCCTGTACGAGATGCTCACGCTCCGGCCGGCCTACGCGGCGACCGATCGCTCCGTGCTGGTTTACCAGATCCTCCAGGGGGAACCGGTTCGGCCACGCCGTGTCGACCCCTCCATCTCGCGCGACCTGGAGACGGTCGTGCTCAAGGCGATGGGGCGCGAGCCCGCCGACCGCTACCCGACGGCCGGGGCCCTGGCCGACGACCTTCAGCGCCTGCTGGACGGCAAACCAATCGCCGCGCGCAAGGCGAGCGTCTTCCCGCACCTTGGGAAGTGGGCGCGGAGAAACAAGACCGCCGCGGCCCTCATCCTCCTGGTGAACCTGGTCGCCTTCGTTGGTTTCCCCACGCTCGCGCTACTCTGGCGGCGCAGCGTCGCGGCACGCGAGTTGGCCCGGCGTCACGAGGCCAGCGCGAAAGCGGCTCGCAAGGACGCCGAGGCGGTCGGCTACGCCAGCGCGATTCAGCTCGCCCAGAAGTACGTCGTGGAATCCAACCCCATCGAGGCCAAGCTCCTGCTGGGACGGTGGGATCCCCCCAGCCCGCGCGGGCGCGGTGATGACGCGGCCGCGGACGGCCACGACGTCCGCGACTGGGAATGGAACTTTCTCAGGGGCCGGCTCGACCAATCGGCCCGGGTCCTTCTCGGGCACACCGGGAGGGTTCACTTCGTGGCGGTCCGACCCGACGACGCGCAGATCGCGACCGTGGCCGGGTTCGATCCCGACCGCGGTCGCGGCGGCGGGGGCGAGGTGATCCTCTGGGACACGGCGACATGGCGGCCGCGGCACGTCCTCCATGCTCGGCCCCCTCGCGTGCTGGGGGCCGCGTACAGTCCCGACGGGCGCTGGCTGGCGACGATCGCGATGAAGGAACTACGCGTCGAGAACGAGGAATGTCCGCCGCTTGGGAGCATCTCCATCTGGGACACCCGGACCGGCGCCCTCCTGAAAGAGATCCCGCAGGATGGGGATATTCCCCAAGGCCTCGCGTTTTCGACGTTCAAACCCGTCCTGCCCGGCGTCCGTTTCAGCCCGGACGGCCGCCGGCTGATCTCCTGGCCGGAGCCTGTCGAGGTCTGGGACACCGGAACCTGGCAGCGCCTCTGGAAAGCCCCCGGCTGGACCGCGGTATTTCTCCCCGGCGACGACCGGCTGCTGATCGTGTCCGAGGCGCGGGGCGACGTCCACGACCTCGCCACCGGGGCGAAGGTGGCGGCTCCCGTCCCGAAGGGCCTGGAGTCGCAGTCCTTCGACTTCGCCGAGTCCGCCGACCGGTCCCTGCTCTCGGCGATGGTCAACGGCGACCGACTGCGCGTCTGGGACCTTCCGACGTCGACTGAGTATCGGGACGTTCCCGCGCCCGACGTTTCCTGGGGCGCCGTCTGTCCGGACGGCGACCAGGTGGTCCTCGGCGACCGGCGGGGAGTCCTGCGGTTCGAGCCCCTGGGGAAGTCCGATCCGGACAAGCGGCTGGGGCACCTGGGCACGATCAACCACGGAGCGTTCACTCACGACGGAAAGCGGCTCATCACCGCCAGCGCCGACGGGACGGCGCGCGTCTGGACTCTGGCGGACTCGCGACGCCCCGTGGTCGTCGAGACGGGCAAACCCTATGACTCCATCGCCGACGTCGCCTTCGGTCGGGACGGCCGTCGGATTCACTACGCCTGCACTCTCGCCGACCTCCTGGGCGAGAGCCGCGCGAGTGGATGGCGGGACCCGGACGGGACCACCCATGAGCGACGCTTACCCACGACCAACCACACCTTCTGGCCCCGCTCCGACGTGGCTTACAGCCGCGGGGCTCAGTTCCTCGCGGCGCCGGCGGTGGAGCCGACACGACCGGATCAGCGTGAGATCGTCGGTTACGCTCGATCCGGCAAGGTCAACGTCTGGTGGGCGGAAACGTCCGCGTTGCGCTGGACCCTGGACGTGGGCCCTGGGGTCATCACAAGCCTCGCTTGGGGGTACGACGGCGCGCGGCTCGCGGTCGCCAGCCACGATCAGGGACGTTCCGTGGTCCACCTCTTCGATCTGGCGAATACGCGGGGCGACGATTCCGACGCGCCGCGGCCGCCGGCCGCTCGCCTCGCGGTGGATCAAAACGAGGTCGGCGCGCTGAGCTTCGACCCGGCTGGCCGGGAGCTCGCCGCGGTGACCCCCGGCGGCCTCTTCCTCTGGGACCTCCCCACGCCAACGAATTCCTCAAGCCCGGACTGGGCCTCGGTGCGGGAACGCCGCCGTCACTTCCCGGGCAAGGAGAAAGCCGTCTTCCTGGATTACTCGCCGGAGGGAGGACGGCTGGCGGCCGCATACTTCGAGGCCGGGGTCGTCCGTGTCCACGACACCGCGACCGGAGCGGTCGTCCACGAGATCCCCGGACCGGAGGGCGTCTGCTGCGCCCGGTTCAGCCCCAACGGCCGCCGGCTCGCCCTGGTCGGATACGACAGCCGGATCTACCTCTGCGACGCCCGCTCCGGGCACCGACTGCTCACGCTGGACGGGGGCAAGTCCCAGGTCGGAACGGTCGGGTTCACGGCCCGCGTCCTCTTCAGCCCCGACGGCCGGCGCATCGCCACAAATGACTGGCAGGGCCGGATCACCATCTGGCAAGCGGATTGAGATGGCCTGGGCAACTGGAGGCGGAACGTCTCTCGCCAGATTCCTCCTGTTTCCGTGTCTCATTCCGACTCCCGTTCGGTGTTCTCCGGACGGAGGGATTGGCCTGACCCGCCGCGGTGGCGTGACGGAAGGTTTCACCCCTTGAGATCTCGAAAACCAACGGAAGGCGTGACTGGCGAAGGTCGTCACACCGTATTTCGACGCGAATGACCCGGGAAAGAGCCAGCGATTTGGACCGGGCGGCTCCGACGGGCATGATCTCAACGTCAGGAACGACGACGGCGTCAGCACCCTCCAGGTTCCCAGCGACATGCGCCTGGAGGTGTTCGAGAACGCCGGGTTCAAAGAGAAGCTGGCGTCGAGAGACTTCAAGGGGAACGTCTCGGACCGGACGGCTTCGAGTACCGGAAGGAAAGGTACGGCTGGAACGACCGGGTCTCGAGTTTGACGGTCCACGTGCGGTGGCGTCCGTCCTCGGTGGATGGCGTGTCGAGAACCGCTCCTGGAAGACGCCTGGCTCGTGTGGGTGTACGAAGCGCGCGCGAGCGTCCATGATCGCCGCGGACCCAGCCCGCGCGG
>JBFWRA010000018.1:0-12525 GCA_050249155.1 Isosphaeraceae bacterium
GCGAAGGGGCCGTCGTGGTCACGCAGGCGCTGCGGGTGCTCGGGCCCTCGCCGACACCCGAACTGGCCGACGGCCACCTTCGGGTCACCCTGCTCGACCCGTACGCCGCCAGCAACGGCGTGCCTGGCCAGAACGCGAGCTTCAACGGCTTGCTCGGTTGGATCGCCGAGAACGTGATCGAAAGCTACCAATCCCAGGCCGACGACCCGCCCGTGATCGTGCCCTTGTGGGTCGACGGCGCGGAGGTGTTCTATCAGCAAACCCCGGCCTCGCGCGATCACGGAACGAACAAGCATATTTATAATCTCTGGGGTCAAGTGCCCGTTCGCGGGGTTTCAGTGTACTACGACCTGACCCCGGCCTCGATCACGCACAGCGGCAAGACGGGGCTGGCGGCGTGGTATCAGCGGCACATCGTGCCGACGCTGGGCGAAGGGGCCCCCGCCCTGGCCTCCCTGACGCTCTCGGGCGAATCGCGGGACGGGACGTTCCAGGGGAAGGCCGCCCCGGGCTCGACGGTCCGAGTGCTCGCCACCGACGCCCACGACCCCGACGCGCTGGGGCCGATCGGTCGCACCCGGGCGACCCCCGACGGCGCGTGGTCGATCCCGAACCGGCTGCCCGCCGGCCGTTACCGGGTGGTGGCCCGATCGGCCCCCGACCCCGGGCCCTCGCCACCGAGAATCCCGGTGGTCTCCACGGCGCTTTTGGGGATGGTGGTGGTGCCTCCCCAGAGGCGGGGATGGAGCGCGGCGAAGGTGCCGACCGCGGCGCGTCGGGGCGGCTGAGCGCGGGAATGGGCCGGATGCGGAACGGGTGCGAGGAAGGATCAACCCATGCTCAAGACGCACCGTATGGACGACCGGCTCGATTTCCTCGGTCGCGGATCGCTCGTCCCTCCGCTTCCGGATCATCCCAGCCCCGCCGCCCATTCGCGGACGACTCGGGCCATTTCGACGAACACGTCTTCATCGCTTGTTCGAGAACGCTTCAACACCTTGTAGCCGTGGTCGGCCGTGTCGATGGCGTGCAAGGTCGCGCGGCGTCCCAGAGCCTCGCGGACAGGTTGAAGCAACGTCATCTCCGCCAGCTCGTCGCGGGTGCCGCTCAGGAAGAGCATCGGGACGGTCACCTGGGCGAGGTGATCGGCCCGCTGGGTGTCGGGCTTGCCGGGCGGGTGCAGCGGGAAGGAGAAAAAGACCAGCCCGCGCACGCCTTCGAGGGGGGCCTCCGAGGCCGCCGTGGAGGTCATTCGCCCGCTGAAGGAATGGCCACCCGCCAGCAGAGGCAGGCTCGGCGCCGCCTCGCGCGCCGCGGCGACCGCCGAGCGGACGGTCTGGACGCAGACCGCCTGCGAGTCCCGGCCCTTGCCGTGCTCGGAGTACGGGAAGTTGTAACGAAAGGTCGCGACGCCGACGTCCGCCAGACGCTCGGCGATCGACTGGAGCGTCGCGTGCCGCATGGTCGTGCTCGCGCCGTGGCCGAGCACAAGAAGCGACGTCGCGCCTTGGGGCAGGATCAGCAAGGCCGAGACCTCACCCTTCTCGGGCGTGGCGAGGAATTTCCGTTCTTCGGTCATGGTCGCTTTCCCCAAGGTCCGGGCTCGGGACGTTCCGGCCCAGGACCGCGAACGTCGACGCCCGCTGGGACGCCCTCGACGATCCGGGTGACCTTCAGCGTGGCCGATCCGCCCCGAGCTTCAAGCTTGACCCGCGAGAGCCGGGGCCGCCACCCGTCACCGATCGTTTCGGTCTTCCACCACGCCCGGGACGTCATCGATTCGGCGTCGCTTCTCGACCCGCCATTCCCGTTTCTCACCCTGAGGACCAAAACCCTCGCGCGGCGGATTGCCCAGGTTGAGTGGGTTGTGCTGGAATTAGACGTCCGGTTCACTCCCTCCCAGTTTCGGGGCCTTCCTTCGATGAGCTCGATCGAGTCCTGGTTGAGTCATGCGGGCGGAACGTCTCGCGCATCAACTCGCTCCGAGTGGGAGCGTCCGCACGCGTTTCTACTGAGCGATTCGTCGCGATGGTCGCGTGGGTTCCTCGCCTTGCTGTTTTTCGAGGTCCTCCTGGTGACCGCGTTCCGACAGCCGCATCAGCGGTTCTTTCGGTTCGCGTTCTTCGATTCCGGCGCGGAGTTCGTTCGGCTGCATCTCTGGCACCAGGGCGATCGACCCTCGATCGACTTCGGCTACCAGTACGGCTTGACGTTGCTGTTGATCCAGGACCTCTGGTATCGGATTTTCGGGATGACGCCCGGGGCCTTCCAGAGTCTGGTGCTCACCTCGAACCTGTTCGCGGCCTGGGGCCTCTGGCGCTTCGCCATGGCCTGCCGACTCGGCCTTTCGGGCCAGGTCCTGATCGTGGCGTCCGTCCCGGAGATTCTCGGAACCGCCTCGATTTCCACGGCTCATAATCTTGAGCCCGCCCTGTTGATCCACGCGATGGCCGAACAGGCCTTGGGGAGGTACGCCCACGCGCTGGCGCTGGCGACGGCCTGCGTTTGCATCAAGCCGACGATGGCCTACGTCTACGGAGCGCTCCTCCTGTCGTGGCTGATCGTCTCGATGCGGGCGCAGCCTGGGGTGATCGTCCGGGCCTGTCTGCCCGCCGCGGCGCTGGGGCTGACCCTGGTGGCCGTGAACCTCCAGGTCTTCGGATGGGAGCCCGTACGCAACACTCTCTTTCCCATGGAGGCGGCCGACGTTTATCGAATCAGCGGCTACGGGTTCTTCCACGGTTCGGGCCGCCAGTTTTGGGCCCTGCCCGGCGCTCGGCTGATCGACTACTTCCGCTACGAGGTCGGTTACTGGCTCCTGGGGACCCTTCTGCTGGTGGTGGGTGCCCTCGGGTCCTTGGCGCGGCTGGCGTGGTCATGGTGGCGTGACTCCTCCTCGCCTCGACTTTATGATGAATTGATTATTTGTTGTGCTTTGATGCACGTCCTGTTCGTGACGCTCTTCTTCGGCAACCGGGGGTCGTGGGTCTATTATCTTGTGATTTTGGTTCTCGGGCTCGCCGTCCTGACTAAACTCGGGAGGACCCACGCGGTGATCGGCGCGGGACTGGCGATCCTGATGCTTGGGAGCGATTACTCGAAGGCGCGGCAGACGGCCCGGGAGTGGACAAGTCTCGTACGGAGCGATGAGTTGCAGGACCTCTGGACCCGGCCGGAGGTGCGCGAGGAGTGGAGGTCGGTCCGGGCGATGACGCGGGGGGTCGACCCGGTTCTGATCGCGGAGTATGAGGGAGCGGCGGTGATCCTGCCCAACTTCACCAGGCCGCGGTGCTACTTCGAACCGGGACGCACCCTGGCGTTCAACATCCGCCGCAAGCGTCGCCAGCTCTCGGAGGCTCGCTGGATCGTCGCGACCCTCGACTACGACTGGCTGGGCAAGCGGCTCTGGCGACCCGCGATGGCGGACGCCCTGGATGGTTGCGAGGCCGTGTGGCAGGGGAGCCACTTCGCCGTCTACCGCCGCGTTCGTCCCCCCCGCGCCCAGATATCGCCTCGGACCTGGATGCCAGGTCGGGATCGGCCAGGCCTGAAACCAGGGAGTGATTGACGAACCGAGGAAGAACGCGGAACAGGCCACGCGACCGGTCGAACCTCTTGATTGGAGCGGGTGCCAGGATTACTCCCCTCCCGCGTCGGATTCCTCAGGGGTCTTGAGTGTGGCGGGAGAGAGGTCGCGGTATTCGGCGAAGGCTCGGGACGGCGGGTTCTCGCCGAGGACCACCTCGACGCGCCGAGCGCCGAGGGCGGAGCCCAGGGGCGGGGCGGCGATCGGCCTGGAGACCTCGTCCATCCGGCCGAGGCAACGGTTGAACGTCACGAGGACGGCTTTCAGCAGAAAGGCCGCCAGCGCCGCGTCGACCAGAATCCAGAAGGTCAGCCAGCCCACCACCTCGTTCCAATCGGATCGCGAGGGGCCAGTCGTTTGCATCTCGACGCTCGGCAGCATCACCCCCAAAAAGGGGCTGAAGGAGGCCAGTCCGGCCCCGGTGATTCCCGGCGAGCCATTCCTGATCAGAAACGCGAAGATGACCCAGCCGATGGTGATCCCGACGTGCGCCGTCACGCTGAGCCCGATCGCGCGGCTCAGGCGGGGCACCCAGGTGGCCAGGGCCAGGCCCAGGCTCGTCAGCGCCGCCCCGTAGGCCGCCACCAGGCCGACGACCAGGAGCACCCCCACCCAGTGGCCGTGCCGCCAGGCGATGAAGGCCGTCGCCAGGCCGGGAGGAACGGCCAGCGCCGGCACCGCGCGGAACGCCCCCCACCACTTGCCCCAGACCACCGACCGTGTCGAGAGCGGCGTGGCCAGCAAGACGTCGAGACTGCCGCGGACCCGCTCCTCGGCCAGCACCGAGGCCGCCGTGATGCTGAACAGGAGCATCCCGGCCGCCACCTGAAGCCCGTTGAGAAAGGCCGCCGGGCCGCCCCTGGGGAACACCACCGTCATCCAGGCCACCATGCCGGTGCAGGCGGCGGCCATCGCGGCGTAGAGCAGCCAGAGGATCAGCACCCATCGCGTCGGCCGGTGAGCATGCCACTCGCGCCAGAGGATCGGGTTGTCGTCGAGCGAGGGGCCCGGCACGAATCGTCCGATCACCCGCCCGAGACCCCCTCGCCTCGATTGGCCCGGTTCTCGGCTGGCGACGGCCCGAAGCCTCGCGGTCGACAGGGCCGCCAGGGCCGCCGAGAGGGCCAGGCTGAACCCGAGGAATTTCGTCCGCGCGGCCAGGCTCGTCGGGCCCGGGGTCGGCGACGGCGAGAAAACCAGGAGCACGGGGCTGGTCGCCTCAAGCCAGCCCGGCAGCCGCCAGGGGATTCCCCCGGCCGTGTGGATCACCCACCAGGTCGGTGGCAGCAGGATCGCGACCAGCCAGATCGCGTAGGTCGCGAGCGTCACCTCCATCAGGTTGGTCCCCCAGATCGACAGCGTCAGCGCCAGGGTGCAACCCAGAATCGCCGCCCCGAGCGTGACCAGCGTCAGGCCGATCGACGAGGTCGGGTCGATCCCGCCGAGGAGCGTTCCCAGCGCCAGGAACGGCAGGCCGCAGAGCACCATGCCCACTACCGGCACCAGCCTCGCCACGAGCTTGCCCAGGACGATCTCGGCGGAGGTCAGGTCGGTGGTCAGGACGTGCGCCAGGGTACCCCGCGCCCTGTCCAGGCAGAACGCCCCCGCCGTCGCCGCGGGGGCGGCGAGCAACGCCAGGGCGAGCTGCATGGCCGCGAACGCCAGCTGGAAACTCCGCCCCACCTCGGCCTGTCGCTGGATCGACAGGGGCCCCCGCGTCGCCACCTGGTCCAACCAGACGATCCCCAGGCCCGCCAGCAACCCCGCCACGAAACACGAACGCGCCGCGTACACCTGCCAACGTCTCGACGTCGTCAGCAACTCGAACCAGAACACCGGACCAGGACCCGTCAACTTTGTCATCCAAAGTTCCCCCTCGAAGACACGCTATCGGGGTGGGCGACGGGCGTCAAGCCGACGGGTTGGGTTTCGAATTCTCCAACAGGTCTGAACAAAACGCCGATCTTGTGTTACGGTCGGATTGATGGAAAGGAATCGCGCGATCACCGATGCGTGACATGCGCCCAGGAGGGGCCGGCTGATGGAAGGTCGAACAGCGTCCAGGGCGCGACCGTCGGGTGGGGACGGATCGGCGAAACTTGGCCTCGCGCTTGAGTTTCTGCGCGTCGCGGGCACGTTCCTCGTGCTGGCCTATCACGCCGCGCTGGCGTATCTCGCCAGTCCCATGAGACTGACCCTCTGGCACGTTTATGATCCACGCGGCCATGTGAGCATGGACGTCTTCGCCTACTGGGTGAATGGCTTCGCGATGCCCTTGTTCTTCCTGGCGGCGGGGGCCTCCGCGCCGGCGGCGGTGGAGTCGCGGGGGTTGGGGACGTTCCTCAAGCATCGGGCGGGTCGGCTGTTGAGGCCCTTGCTCTTTGGTTGCCTGACCGTGTTGCCCGTCACGTATCTCATTTATGGTTATGGGCTTCTGGTCACGGGTCGAATCACGCTCAATCATATCGCGCACTGGCGGTTTCCCGACGAGGTGCGGTGGCACCTGTACGGCCTGGCGCACCTCTGGTTTTTGGAATACCTGTTCGTGGTCTGCGTCGTCTGGGGAGGGCTCTGGTGGCTGGCTCGGCGGGGGGTCGTCGGCCGGGTCGGGTCGGTCCTCCGCCGTGGGGTGGACAGGTCGCTGGAATCGGCCTGGAGCCCCGTGTTGATGGCGATTCCCACGGGCCTCATCTTCCTGCTGGACACGGACACCGTCCTGCGGGTCGACAACGTGATCGTACCGAACCCTTCGCGGCTGGCGCACTACCTTTACTTCTTCGCGGCGGGGGGCTGGCTTTCCCGGGCGTCGGTGGCCAACGAGCGGCTCGCGCGCCACGGTCGCCTCTACCTCGGTCTGGCGGCGCTCACGTTCGTCGTGATGACGCCCTCGCTCCTGAAACTCGCGGCGGCCCCGCTGGTGGGCGGGGAGCGCGTCGGGTTCGTGGTCTTGGCCTCTTTGTTCCCCTGGCTGGCGGTCCTGGGCGGGCTGGGGGCCTGCCAGCGCGACCTCTCGGGCAAGGGGCCCGTGCTGCGGTTCCTGGGCGAGTCGTCGTTCTGGGTCTACGTGATTCACCTGCCGATCGTGGTCGGGGCGCAGGTCTTGCTGACGTCGGTCGGCTGGCCGGGGCCGGTCAAGTTCCTGGTGACCACGTTCGCCGCGGTGGTTCTGAGCCTGTTGAGCTTCCAGTACGTGGCCCGGTATAGCCTGGTCGGCGAGATCGTCAACGGGGCGCGCCGGCGGCTGAAGAACCCCGGCCGGTTCGGTCCCGAGTTCGGCTGGGCGGCGACCCTGGCGGTCGTTCTGCTTTGCGGGTTCGGGTTCGTCTGGCAGATCCGCGTCTTCCTCTGGCAAGACAACCTGCACGAGGTCGTCGCGGGCCAGCTCTACCGGAGCGGCAGGCTTTCCACGGGAGAGTTCCAGAGGGTCGTCCGCGAGGAGAAGGTCCGCACGGTGGTGACGTTCAGTGGCACGAACCACGGCTGGATCGACCGGCAGCGGCAGGTCGCGCGGCCGTTCGGGGCGACGATCCACGTCGTCAACCTGCGCGACGACCGCGAGCCTTCCCGGCAAACCTTGCGGGAATTGCTGGAGGTCCTGGAGCGCTCCCCGCGCCCGATCCTGATCCAGGGTTATCGAGGCCTGGATCATTGCGGCTTCGCCGCGGCGCTGGCGAGGATGATCGAGGGCGCGCCACCCGCCGAGGCCCTGGACCAATTCGGGATGAGGTACACCCAGTTCGGGGGCGTCGACCACTCGTTGCTGGGGGGGGTCCTGCTGGAGTACCGCGACTGGCTGGCCGAGCGAAACCAGGCGCACTCGCCAGGGACGTTGAAGTCCTGGGCGGACAGGGAATATCGCCCGGCGGAGGCCCTGGCCGATCAGGGGCGACCTGGGATCGCGCGCTAAGGCAAACGAAACGACCCGGGCCACGAGCCCGGGTCGTCGCGTGTCTTGGTGATGGGTCGGGTCGAAATTGGTGGTCGATCGATCGAATCGAGACGGTCGCTTGCCCCCCGACGGAGGGCGTTTGGTTCAGCCTGCCTGAGCTGGGTTAGTCGCCCAGGGCCTTGGGGATTTCCGCGAGGATGGTCTGGACGTTGGCGTCGGTGAGCGGGCCCTTGAAGCCGAGGCTCGCCTTGACCTGCTGTCCCTTCCACATCGTGACGGAGACCTCCGCGTCCTTCGCAAGCTCGTAGTCGGGGAGACCCGCGGCGTCCTGGTGAATGGTCATGGGGACGTTCTTGATGCCGGACGTTTCCGCGATCGTTTTGAGGGTTTTCGCGGCGTTCTCGCCATCGTCGGTCAGAATGACCACGAAGCTCTTGATCGCCTTGTTTTCGCCGATCTTCTCGTCAATCTTCTTGACCAAACTGGCCAAGGGCTCGGAGGTCTTGCGGGCGAAGACGCAGACCACCGGAGCGGAGCCGTACCTTCAGCGATAGCAAAGGGTCTTGCCCTTGTTGGGACCCGTAATGTCCTCGACATTGAACGGGTTGACAAACTCGCCGGGCTTCAAGCCCGACGGCACGGCATCACCCGCGCGGCTGCTGCCCACCCCCACCAGGACGATGGAGGCCACCAGCAACGCGGGGATGCCCAATGCGAATTTCAATCGCATGGAGCGTCTCCTCGGATGGACTCGACCAAAAATCACCACCCTGAGTTTCGGCGATCCCACGGCCAAGTCAAGAGGAAGCGCCCGGAACATCCCTTCGCCGAGACCAATTCTTCCAGAACCTGGCGATCTCGTCACGGTAAAGAATCGCGCAGGCGACGGCGCCGGCGGCGAACAGCCACGAGCGGTACGTCACCACGGGGGTCAGTTGCATTCCGCCAAGCATGGCTCCCACGATCATCCCCAGCTTCGCCAGCCGCTCGGCGGCGCGGGTCTCCTCGATCTCCCCGAGAATACCGTACTTTTGCAGGAGCCGATCCGCCACCGCCATCGTCATCCTCGCGTAGTCCAGGTCCGCGCCCACCTGCCGCGCCGACAGCTCCAGGCGGTCCACCGGCCAGGGCCGCGCCGATCCGGGAGCCTCCGAGGCTGGCAACGCCCGGCGCACCTCCTCCAGTCCCAGGGCCAGGCTCCGCGCGTCGATCTCCACCGACGTCACCAGTTCCGCGAAGACATATAAATTTTTCGTCAACTCATTGATTCTCGCCCGCGTCCGCCGGGTCGTCGCGCCGAGCGCCTCGTCGTCGAACTGGACGTCACGCTCGGACAGTTCCCAAAGTCGCCGTCGCGGACCTTCGAGCGTCGCCAGCGCCGTCCGGACCCGGTTTCTCAGGAATTGATCGGCCTTCAGGAAGCAGGTCAACAGCCGGGGAAGCTCCCAGTAGAGGAACTGGTCGCGGGCCAACTGGCGGGTCGGCTCGGACGTCGTGTGCAGGTCGAACCGGGGAAGGCCGTCGGGCAGCCGTTGGGGGTCGTCGGCGTACCCGAGCAGGCCCCAGGGGAACAGGCTGAACCGTCCGGGACCGTAAACCCGATCGCCAAACCCTTCCCAGCCCTCGGGCTCCGGAGGCCCGTCCCACTCCCCGGTCCAGACCCATCCTTGCCCGTAGATCCGGGGCCGGTCGTCGTGCTCCTCCCGTTCCGGCCTGGCGAACGCCGTCGCCCAGTGCGAGGCTTCAGGGTGCCGGGCCTCCCACCTCGCGGTGGTGGAACGAACCCAATCCTCCCAGTTTTCCTCGGTCCGTTCCTCTCTTCGGAGCAGGCCGACGTAGACCAGCAGTTCCTCGGGATAGCTGATACCCGCGAGTCGTTCGAGCCAGCCGTCGTCGCGTTCCTTGAGGTCGTCGTCCCCCCAGAGCCGTCGTTTCCAGCCGGCGGCCTGGATTCGGTCGGGCAACTTCTTCGAGGCGGGCATCCAGCCGAGCCGCTTGAGTTCCCCTTCCAGCCGCTGGAGGCGGTGCCTGGTCGTTTCCGGCGACTCGCGCGCCTCCCAGGTCGCGAACGAGACGACGCGGAACAACTCGTGGTCGGTCACGATCCTGGCCGTCGTCACGCTCACGGCGTCCCCTTTTTCGCCGGCTCGGGTTTGGGGTCAAGCGATTCGGCCCGTTTCCGAAGTCGCTTGGCGTCGTCGGTGGGGGAGTTCTCGGTCTTATCAGCGGCGCTGGCGCTGGTCGCGGTCTTCGGTTCCGAGAACTTCGCGAGTTCCGAATCCCAGGGCGATTCCGACGAGGGATACGTCGCGATCAGGTCGGCCAGGGCGCGCAGCAGGGCGGCGCGCGCTGGGTTGGGCAGTCCCGCGGTCAGTTCAAAGATCGTGTCGATTCGATCGGCGTTCATCGAGTCGTGCTCCGGAATCGTCTCCCGTGGTGGTCTTCATTTCCTGTCAGGGCTCGGGTGGCTGGTGGTCTCGCTCGCGAGCCCGCGGTCGATTGGCCTCCCGATCCTCGGTCTCTTGGGTGCCCGGGTCAAAGCTCGCGTGACCCGGTCGTACCATCGGTTTTTGATGAGACCACGGATCGACCCGAGGCGCCTCGCGACGAATCGCTTCAATCCACGGCCAGGGCGGTTCCGGGCCCCGCTTCGCTTGGACCCGGGCACCCAGACTCTGGGGACTTGGCGAGTGGTCGCCGGCCTGGGCCTTGGTTACGAGATCACCGGGCCTCCCGCGCCGTACGCGGCGAACCCGGCCCAGTAATAGGGATGTTCCAGCGTCTCGGCGTCGTCGGCCGCGTCCAGGAATTGGCGGAATCGGTCCACACGATCCGGCTCGATTCCCGCGTCTCGGAGCGTTGCGACGGCCTCGGTCTTCGTGAGCGACCGAAGCCAGATCTGGGCCTTTTGAAGCGATTCGGCCAGTCCTTTCCCCTCGAAGAGGTTTCGATAAAACGCGTTCATCAACAGCGCGGTGACCCGGTCGTCCACCGTCCAGAGCGACCCGACGACCGCCTTCGCTCCTCCCAGCAGGAAGCCCGCGGGCAGCCCCAGGTATTCCTCGTCCCGCTTGGAGAAGTCGTGCCCCAGCCCGGTCTCGCAGGCCGAGAGCGTCACCAGTCGGGCATCGTCACAGCTTTTCTCCCGGAGCAACTCCCCGAGTTTCAGCGTGCCATCGGACGTCTCCAGGCCGGATTCCAGGGGATCGCTCGGGTTCCACCCGCCGTGGCAGGCGAAGTGGACCAGTCCCCTCGCTCCGAGCTCCTTTCGCACGACGTCGAGCTTCGCCCCTTCCAGGAACAACGGAAGGTACTCTCCACCCCGCTCCTTGACGCGTTTGCCTAGCTCCGCGCCTTCCCAACGGCTGAACCACAGGTTGCTTCGCGGGTCGATCACCCCCAGCACGGGGGACCAGCGTGGCCTCGCTCGTTCCTCGCAGCGCCCCAGCACCGCGATCGACGGGCCATAAATGACTTCGACGCGGTCGAGCCAGCATTGGGAGGATTCGCCTGAATTGTCGCTTTTGCCTGGCCGCGCGGCGTGGAGCGGCAGGAGGCCGAGCAGACCGCCGGCCAGCAGCGCGACCCGCTTCGGGCGGTCTTGGTTCCCCAGCGCCTGGTCGATCGGGGCCACCAGGGATCGGTGAACCTGGTCCAGCGTCGCGGTCATCGTCGCGAACCAGGCCCGGCGGGCCGCGACGTGGGCCTGGTATTCCACCATCGTCCGTGGCTGGGACGTGGCGCGATAGCGGAGGTAATCGCCGAACCAGCCGGTCCACGCGGGGTAGTAACGGGAGCCGAACATCCATTCCCAAACGGTCGCCGTCGTCAATCCCGGCAGGTCCACGGCCGTCACCTTCGGGTCGCCCGGCCGGACGACGAAGGCGCACGACCGATCCGCACCGATCCACGGGACGACCACGATGCGATTGAGCCTGTCCGCGATCTCCCGGATCTTTTTCGCGTCGGGCGGCTCGGCGGCGGCGAAATAGTCGGGAAAGTCTTTTCGGAACCTTCGCTCGTAATCCGCGAGCTGGGCTTGCAACCGCGTGCGTTCCACGACTTCGGCCGTTCCCGGGCCCGTCCCCGCCCCTCGCATCGAGCGCTCACCGTCCGGATTCGCGCCGTTGGCTTCGTTTGGCGCGGCCGGGATGCGCTCCATCTCGGCGAGTTGGCGGACGATCTCCTGATAGTCGTTCCAGATCGGGTCCTCGACCCCCTTCGGCCGGTTCTCGCGGAGGTTGAGCAGGTCGATGAGTGTCCGCCCACGCCCGCGTTCGGCGAACGCCAGGGCCTGGTCGAATTCGCCCAGTTCCAGGGCCGCCTCGACCGCCCCGGCGTAAACCGGGGCCTGAAGACCCAGCCAGTCCCGGCGCGCGTCGACGCTGGAAATGTCCGCGCGAACCGCCTCGGCCGCCGACACGGCACGCGCCCAGGCGTCGCGCGACCTCCTCCAGGCCGCCACGCGCGCCGCGCCGTCGCCGTCCCCCTCGCCGGCGCGGGCCTCCTTCCGTGCCATCTTCGCGATGTTGGAGAACGCGGTCAGGGCGTCGCGCTGATGGCCGAGGGCGAGAAACGACGCTGCCGCCTTCTCGTAAAGTCCCACCACCTCCTCCAGGTTGCCGCGGGGCTCCACGCCCAACTCCGCCAGGCTCTGCCGCGCGTTGCCCTCGTTCATGAGTGCGCGGGCGAAGTCGGGCCCGTGGGGATCGAAGCCCTGGCGGGCCTGTTCGTAAAGCTGGACAGCCCGATCGAGGTTGCCGCGGGGCTCCACGCCCAACTCCGCCAGGCTCCGCCGCGCGGTGCCCTCGTTCATGAGTGCGCCGGCGTAGTCGGGCCCGTGGGGGTCGAAGCCCTGGCGGGCCTGTTCGTAAAGCTGGACAGCCTGTGTGAGGTTGCCGCGGGGCTCCACGCCCAACTCCGCCAGGCGTTGCCGCGCGTTGCCCTCGTTCATGAGTGCGCTGGCGTAGTCGGGCCCGTGGGGATCGAAGCCCTGGCGGGCCTGTTCGTAAAGCTGGACAGCCTGTGTGAGGTTGCCGCGGGGCTCCAC
>JBFWRA010000019.1:0-12501 GCA_050249155.1 Isosphaeraceae bacterium
CCAGGCCGCGAGTCACGCGATGCTCAAGTCGTCGCAGGCTTGCTCGTAGCTCCGTTCCAGATCGAGCGGGACCACGAGTTCCGCGCGCAACCAGAGCGGCAACGTCGGCAGCGGTTTTTCCAGGGACAAAACGTGGGACCACGCTTCCAGAAGCGTTCGTTTCCCTCGTCTGGTCCAACGACACGAGGCGGCGTAGAGGTGCGGAGGCGGATCACCCATCGTCGGGTCGTTGTGGCCGATGGCGGACAATAATTCGACGTAAAGGTTGAAGCGCTTGACGGTCACCAGATCGACGATGCTAACCGCCACGCCTTTTTGAAGCAGCGCCGCGCACTTGGCGACGAAGACATTGCGATGTTCCGGTCGATCCTTGTTCGCTGGACTGACGATTTCGATGGCCGCGACCAGGTGCCGCCCACGCCTCGCATCAAAGATTCGGACCTCGTACTCGTCGTAATCGGGTAGAGTCGTTTCCACGGCGAGGCTGGGCTGTGACGGAGCCCAAACGGCGGTCGAGGCCCCTCCATTCCCTTCGGCCATCCTGGACACCGGCGGCGTTTCGGCTTTCTCGAACGCCGCGACGTCGATCTCGACTTGCGACCCGGAATGAACGCGCGGCTCGGCGACATACCCGGCGGGAAGTCGCTTGCGCAGTTGCTGAACGATGACCATGGGCCAACCCCCGTGGAAGCCCTCCCACGAGGTGATCAGGTCGAGCGGCGGTCGAAAGTGATCGCGGAGCGGCATGACACGTTCCTCCAGACCACATTCTACCTTCTCCGCGTTCACGCCAGGTGCCGGGAATCGGGGAATCCTCCCTGTCATGCGTTCGTGGCTCCGGCAAGGCGTCACAGCGCCTTCGGACTCAGACCAAGCCTCCGCCGAATACCCGCCACGCGTTCCAGATGACCCACGACGGCCGAATCGGACGCGTGGAGTACTCGAAAAGACGCGGTCGACCTCAGGTCTCAGAAACCTCCGTAAGGATCAAGTACCCCGTGCTCCGTCCGCGCGGCCGGGAGAACGCTCTCGGACCCGACCCAGAACGCATCATTCCTTTCGGCCTCGAATCGGCCGTCTCCGAGCCTTTGGCATCCGTCTCCCCAAACGTGCGTTGAAGGGGACACGATGGTTCGCCGGGTGCCGCGGCTTGTCTTCCAGCCGTGCGCTGGAACCGGACGACACGGGTTCGGAAGACCGAACCGCCTGGCACCCAACCCCGGCCACCCGCCGGGGTTGCGCCGAAGGTGCCGCAGTCCTACGGAGGTCCTTTTTACCTCCGTTCAATGAGGTTCGGGCGTACCGGCTTCGATGACGGTTCCTCGACCCTTTCGATCGGACCTGGAATCAGGAGCGAGTCGTTCGGGCCGGCTACTTCGTGATCCGGACCTCTCGTTCGCTCCGGTTAAGGCAGCAATCCCAGACTTCAAGTCGGCACGAGAAGTCACTCGCCTCGTCCCGCTCGATCGCAAGGCGCACTTCGCGCTCACCCGGGACGAAGGAAGGGATGTCGATGGTCCCCCCGAACGCTTCAGTTACATTGACGAACGCGATCCCGGAGTCGACGTCCCGGAGCACGATGCCCTCCCCGTCGACATCGATCGCGGGAGGCTGACCGCCGTCGGAGGATTGGATCGCCCGGAACCCGCCGTGCTCGACGTCCGTCCCGTCAGAGAGTGTCGCCGTGACCACGAAATCGATGTGGCGAGCGACCTCTTCGTCGTCGCCTCGGGCGAGGGCCGGCAGCCGGAGCGGGATCGCCACTTCCGGGTCGGTCGGGGCCAGCCTGAACGTCATCGAGTCGGCCAGCACGCCGACGGGCCGCTCCGCCCGCTTGAATCCGTTCTCCGGATCGACCTCGTAACCGACGACGGTGAGCTTGGCCTCCTGGTCGAGGTTGTTCTCGATCACGGCCACCACGTGGTCCACGTCCGCCAGCCTCGACTTCTGGGCGATCTCAATGTTCCGCCTAGCCTTATTGTTGCCAAAGTTTTTGTCCACACCGTAGCCGATCTCAGCGTAGAGGCATGCGTGTCGGTTCCCCGTCGGCGAGGCCTGCGGCGTCCAATCAACGCTGATTGTCGATGTCTTGCCCGCCGCAAGATCAAAGCGCTTTTGCGCGATCGCGTAGTACTTGCTCTCGTTGCCGTTGCCGTAGATGTAGACGCCGACGGTGAGACGGACTTTCGTGGCGTTCTTGCTGCCGAGGTTCTTCACCTTGCAGCGGACGGTGTTCTTCTTGCCGACGACTGGGGGAGAGGCCGTCGAGATGTCCGGAGAGACCCAGGACGGGTCCGCCCTTGAGGGAAACGCGATGTCGTCAGAGACCGCCAGATTCGAGCCTGCGGGCTCGGGTGATTCCGAGTCGTCGAAGGCCGTCAGGAGGCGGATGGACTCGTACCCGTTGATGGTCCCGTACCCCGACTTCGTATCCCACTCCGACGCACCGTGCGGGCTCGCGGTGCGGATCAGGAGGTCGTGGACGCTCAAGGGGTTGATCCGGGGCTGCCTCTGGATCACCAGCGCGGCGAGGCCGGCGACGTGCGGTGCCGCCATGGACGTGCCGCTGAACACGATCGTCGCCGTGTCGGACGAGTGCCTGGCCCCGGTGATGGATGTCCCGGGGGCGACGAGGGACGGTTTCTGCTCGTCGATATCTGACCCGTCCTCGTCGTCGTCACGAGGTCCGTAGTTCGAGGAGGGGTTCATCACGTCATCCCCCCGGCCTACCGTACCGTTGTGGTCGACGTTCCCGACGGCGATCACGTCGTCGCCGGACGCGGGTGCCGGGATGAGACGCTTCCCCTGGTTGTGCGTGATCGACACGACCACGATGCCGCGCAGGACAGCGTAGTTCGCCAGTTGAGCGTGGGTGGACGTGCCGTCGTCGTTGACGCCGCCGCCGTAGCTCATGTTGAGCACGCGGATGTTCCACTTGTTGCGCATCTCGATGCACTTCTCGAGCGCGCGCTGCGAGTCCGAGGTCTTGAACCTGTTCGACGAGTCGAGCACACGCATATCGATGAGGTTCGCTTCGTGCGCGACCCCGCGGAAGATGCCGGTGGTCCCGCCGCCGCCCAGGACGATCGACGCGACGTGGGTTCCGTGACCGTGCCCGTCGGCCGGGTCGGTCTCGTCGTTCTCGATGGCGTCGAACCCCGCTCTGAAGCGGCCGGGTGGGAAGTACACGTGCCCGACAGTGTCCGTGGGGTTCCGGTTGTTCACGCCGGAATCGAGGACCGCGACCCCGACACCCGTGCCGGTCACCGAGGGGAACCTCGTCTCGATGCTATTCGGGTATGCGCGGCTGGCGCGTACCTGCACCGCGGCTGTGCTGTCGTCGAGCCCCAATACAAGGGGCCAGTCGTACTCCACGAGCGCCACGACATCCATCTCTGCTATTTCTTGGATCTGTTCGAGGGCGACGCCTCGGAGCACGAGGAAAGTCATGTATCGACCCACGTACGCCACCTCTCCGAATGCGTTGAACCGCGCGTTGAGGTTATTGGCGGTCAGGCTTTGGTTCAGGGCGACGATCACATCGATGTTTTTGGGTATGTTGCCCTCGCCTCGTTGCGCCGCGGCAATGAGGTTGTCGATGTAATCCTCTATACTGTTCTGGTTCGCGTCTCGGTTCCACTTGACAGGTTTGGTCTGGTAAGCGAGCGGGGTAAACGGAGCTGCTCCCGCGTCAATCGCGGCACACGCCATGCAGGTGATAGCGAGCGATAGAATCTCAAGGAATCGCATCATTCTCTAGTCTCCTAATAAACGACTTTCCGAATTTGTCGTGATTGAGCCTGGGCTCCAAGATTCGACAGATAGACGACAGGATGCCGACCGCCAATCCGTCCGCGTAGGTGAGTTCGCGGGAAAGGCTTCTCCGGTTCCGTCGAGAGCGTCGACAAGGCGGTTGGATATGCCAATCATGCATTGGAGGGAAACCATGACCGGCGGTCAAGTAAAAAATGTTTGATTCCGTTCTTTCCGGTGAGTGGCGGGTGGCCGTGGTTGGCTTGCCAACCACGGTCCTCGGGTCTCGGATCACGCAAGGCACCACTTGGGCTCGATCGGGTCGGGCCGGAGGTCGTTCCTCGGGGTACCCTGATACCAGCCGGAGCTGGACCAGGGCCAGTCGACGTCTCGCTCGACAAGGCCGCGGCGGACCGGGTTGGCGTGCGGATTGTCGATCCTCGCCTTCAGGGTCCGGGGTTCGGTGACGTCGCGATCGGAGCCGCCTCCGGATCGCCAGAAGAGTCGCTCCGTCCGACCGCCCCGCCGACACGGGGCCGGACGATCAGGTGGGCGTGTTCGGGCATGAAGACGAAGGCCCACCCCAGAGGTCGAAGCCGTGTCCTGGCCGCGCCCGCTCGAACGACTCGGCGAGTCAGCGGCAGGTTTGCTCCGCGGCGTGGTTCGCAAGCGAACCACAGCCACCCGTCGGTCGCGGGTGAGCGGAGGGAGTCGTGGGAATTACGAGAAGGTCGGTTCGTGGGCGTCGCCGGGGCCGTCGAAACGTCGGCATCGCTTGCGTGCCATCGCGTGATCGACCCTCTCTCCCGATGTGCGGGGGGCGGATCTCACGGGTTCGGAGTACCGAACCGCGTGGCACCCATCGTTTGTTTGTCAACATAATAGCATTAATGATCGGTCAACGGGCTGTGGAACCGCCGTCGAACCCTGGCAGCGTCTCGGGCTGCGGCTGACCTTCGCGAAGCGAATAGCCCGCGCCGGGCTTCAACCCTGGGACGCGGTCGACGCGTCCCGATGGCCAGGTCACCTCGACCGAATCGATCTCGCGGGCCTCTCCCAGCCCGAACCGGATTCTGGGGTCGGAGGCCGAGAGGTAGCTTCCACCTCCGAAGCGCCAGGCGGTTTGGGTCCGCCCGCCGGCCGTCACCACCACCCTCGCGCCGACGGCGTCACGGCCCGACGCGGTCCCTTCCAGTTGGAGCGTGAGGGAACGTCCTCCCGAGGTCTCGTTGTGGAGGTAGGCCAGCGGCTCCCCCTGGGACACCACCAGCAGGTCGACCTTGCCGTCGTTGTCCAGGTCGCCGACGGCCAGGCCCCGCCCGAGCCTTGGCGTGGTCAGGGGAGGGCCCGCCAGGGCGGTCACGTCGCGGAGCCTTCCCTGGGCGTCGCCCGCCAGGAGCTGCATGGGCATCGCGTAGGGATAAAGGGGTCGAGAGTCGTTCACATGGCCATTGGCCGTGACGAGGTCGAGCCGGCCGTCGTCGTCGTAATCGAGGAACGAGACGCCAAAGCCCAGCAGGTAGCGACTGGGCAAGGCGAGTCCGATCGCCGCGCCTCGATCGGCGAAGAAGCCCCCGCCCAGGTTTCGATAGAAGGTCGTGGATTCGTCGTAGAAGTTCGTCACGGCGAGGTCGGGCCGGCCGTCGCCGTCGAGGTCGCCGGCGGCCACCCCCATGCCCGCCAGGAACCCGCTGGAGGCGTTCGCCGCGAGCCCGGCTTCCAGCCCTCCCTCGCGGAACGTCAGGCCCCCCTGGTTGAAGAACGCCAGGTTCGCCGTCGTGTCGTTGGCCACGAACAGGTCGAGCAGGCCGTCACCGTCGAGGTCCGCCGCGACCACCCCGAGCCCCCGGCCGTCGCGGTCAACGATCCCCGCCGCCTCGGTCACGTCCACGAAGCGCCCGCCGTCGTTGCGAAAGAGCCGGTCGGGCTCGGCCTCGAAGGCCCTGGGCTCGCAGTAGGTCGGCTCACCCGTCTCGGGATCGTGACAACGGGTCGGGTTCGCTCGATCCCATCGGAGGTATTGACAGACGTAAAGATCCAGGTCCCCGTCGTCGTCGAGGTCGGCCAGCGCCGCGGAGGTGGGCCATCCCCGTTCCCCGGAGAGCCCCGACGCTTCCGTCACGTCCTCGAAGGTGCCGTCGCCTCGGTTACGGTACAGCGCGTACGACCCGAACCGGGTGATGAAGAGGTCGGGCCAGCCGTCGCCGTCGAGGTCCCCCACGGCCAGGCCGTGGCCGTACCCCCGGGCCATCGCGGCGATTCCAGAACGCTCGCTCACGTCTTCAAACGTGCCGTTACCCTTGTTGCGAAAGAGCCGGTCGCCGGTCGAGGTCCGACCCTGGCCAGGAACCAGTGGGCCCCCTTGCACGCAGTAGACGTCGAGCCAGCCGTCGCGGTCGAAGTCGATCAGCCCCACGCCTCCCGACATCGTCTCGGGGAGCTGCCGGTCGGGGGATCGGTCCTGGTCGAACTGGAATCGAAGCCCCGCCCGCTCGGCGACGTCACGGAAGTGGGCGCGCGTCGGCGCGTCGTCGCCTGGGGTTTCGAGGGGTCGCGGGGTCGTCGGTGGGGGGACCAGGTCGGCCACGCGCTCGACGGCCTTGACCGACGGGGCGGGAGGGGTCTCACGGTCCTGGTTCAGTCGGGTCAGAGCGTCTCGGGCGCGGTCGTCGTTGGGATGAGTTCGGAGCCGGACCCGCCACCAGCCCCTGGCCTCGATGGGGCGGCCGAGGGTCTCGGCCAGCTTCGCGAGTTCCTCGGCATGGGTCGAGAGCCGCGCGGCCTCGTCCTGGAAGAGGCGATGGTAGCGCTCCCTGACGTCGTCCAGCTCGGCCTTTTGACGACGGAGCGCGGCGGCCTCCTCGGTCTTCCCGGCGAGCGAGGCCAGTTCCGCCAGACGTTCGAGCGCGCCGGGAGCGGCCGGGTCGGATTGGACCTGGGCTTCAAGCGCCCGACGCTCGGCGGAGGCGTCTCCCAATCGCCTGGCCAGCCAGGCCCGCAGGCCCTGGATTTCCCCCTCGCTGAATCGCCGGGCGGGGAGACGCCCGAGAGCCCGCACCACCTCGTCCTGGCGATCGGCGGCCAGCGCCCAGTCGAGCCAGGACCGCCAGACCGCCTCGTCGTCCGGTCGGGCCGCGAGGCAGTCGAGGAGTCCCCGCCTCGCGTCGTCGAGCCTTCCGGAACGTCGGTCGAGGTTCGCCAGTCCCAGCCGCACCCGGTCGTCTTCGGGCGCGTCGCGGGCCGCTCGATCCAGAAGGGCGCGGGTCCGGTCGACGGCCACGGCCTCGAAGTCGAGCAGCCAGAGCCCTCGAAGGACCCGGACGGGGTCGTCGGCCGTCCGAAGTTCCTGGCGGAGCAGTTCCCTGGCCTCGTCGCGACGGTCCTCGAACCGCAGGACGCGACCGAGCAATTCATAAGCCTCCTTCGCGCCCGTCCCCGGTCGTCGGAGGGCCAGGCGGAGGGCCTCCTCGGCCTGGGCGTACCGGCCCCGGTCGAGCAGGAGCGGGGCGACCCGGACGGCGGCGATGGGCGCGTAGGGCGACTGGCGGCTGATCCGGCCCCAGGCGTCCAGGGTGGCGTCGGCCCGGCCGGCGGCCGCCTCGCTGACCGCCAGGCCGAACTCCGCCTCGTCGTGGTCGGGCCAGATCCCCAGGACGGCCGCGAACCGGTCGGCGGCCGCCCTGTGCTCGCCGCGATCCATCGCCGCCTTGGCGGATTCCAGGAGGGTCGAGGCCCTCCATTGCCGGAAGCCCCAGACGCCCCCCAGCGCCAGCGCCACGAGGGCCGCCGCCAGGCCCAGCCAGGCCTGGGCCTTCACGGCCGGGTCCCGGTCGTCGCCGCCTTCGCATAAGGCCGGATCTCGGGGAGCGGGATGCCCCGGCGGATCGTCAGCGTCGCGTCGACGGCCAGGTCGTCGCCCGAGAAGAGCGACTCGGACCCGTCCGGCCAGACGACCCGGAGGAAGTCGACCCGGTCGAGCGACCCCAGGCCGAAGTGGAGGGCGGCGTCGGAGGCGGCGAGGATGCTCCCGCCCCGGCGGACTAGGTCCACCCGGTTGCGCCCGCCGGCCAGCAGCTCGACCCGGGCCCCGACCGCCTCGGTGTTCGGCGGCCGGTCGACCAGCCGGACCCGGACCGACCGATTCCGGCGCGTCCCCTCGTTGATCAGCAGGCGGAGCGGGCCGTCGATGGTGGTCATCACCAGGTCGACGTCGCCGTCGCCGTCGACGTCCCCTGAGGCCAGCGCCCGGCCCGACCGCAAGTCCAAGAGCCCCTGGCCCCAGTCGGCCGTCCGGTCCTCGAACCGCTCGCCGTTGAGGTTCCGGAGGGCCAGGGGGGGCTGGTCGTACCGGTCGTCGGGGCCCTTCGGGAAGACGTGGCCGTTGACCTGGAAGAGGTCGGGCCGGCCGTCGTCGTCGAGGTCGTCGGCGACCAGGCCCCAGCCGACGTAGGGGCTGGTCAGCGCGAAGACTCCTGAGCATATTGAGATATCGAAATACGTATGTCCGTCGAGGTTGCGGACGACCCGGGTCCCCTGGTGGTGGAAGTTGGACCGGGCGAGGTCGAGCCGGCCGTCGCCGTCGAGGTCGGCCAGGGCGATGGCCATGCCGGCCTCGGTGGTCCCGGAGTCGCTGTAGGCGACGCCGGCGGAGACGGCTTCCTCGCGGAACTTGCCGCCGCCGAGGTTCCGGTACAGCTCGTTGGCCTGGGTGTCGTTGGTGACGAAGAGGTCGGGCTTGCCGTCGCCGTCGAGGTCGGCGAAGAGGGCGGACATCCCCTTGCCGTGCGGGTTGCCGAGCCCGGCGGCCTGGGTGGCGTCCTCGAAGGTGCCGTCGCCCCGGTTTCGCCAGAGGCGGTCGGGCTGGCCCTGGAGGCGTTCCGGCCCCTGGAAGACCATCGCCTCGCGGCCGTAGTAGGAGACCAGCTCGGGGGGATGGGCGGGGTCGACGTCGAGGTAGTTGGTCACGTAGAGGTCGAGGTCGCCGTCGCCGTCCGCGTCGCCCCAGGTGGCGGAGACGCCCCACTCGGCGTCGTCGAGCCCGGCGGACTTCGTGACGTCCTCGAAGGTGCCGTCGCCCCGGTTCCGCCAGAGGGTGTCGGGGCCGTGCTGGGCGACGAAGAGGTCGAGGTCGCCATCGGCGTCGTAGTCGCCGACCGCCGGCCCCTGGGCCCAGCCCTTGTATTTCAGGCCGGACCGGCCGGAGACGTCGGCCCAACGGCCGGGGCCGTCGTTGCGGAAGAGCCAGGGGCCCCCCGCGCAGGTGACCTTGCCGTCGACGACCATGCTGCCGGGGGCGACGTAAAGGTCGAGGTCGTCGTCGCCGTCGATGTCGAAGAGGGCGACGCCGGTGCCGATGGAGTCGAGGACGGAACTCTTCGCGGGGTCGCCGCAGCGGGTGACGACGTCGAGGCCGAACTCTCGGGCGCGGTCGACGAACCAGGGGCCCTCGGCCGGCGGGGCGGGGGCCTTCGCCACGGCCGGGGTCTCGGTCGCGGTCGACGGCGGCGGGGAGGCGGCGATCTCTTCGGCCGGCTCGGTCCGGCAGCCCGACGTCGCCAGGGCGGCGAGGCAGAACAGGGGGAGGATCGCCGCGCCGGGGGAGGCCCGGCCGGCGCGCAAAGGAATCCCGGCGTCCTTCGGGCGACCGGAGGCGGGGCCGGGATGTGCGGGAGTGTCGCGAGTGTTCGCGGGCCGGGCCACGATCACTCGAGCTTGAGGTCGAGGACCTGCGGGTCCTGGTTGACCTCGACCTCGAGCGCGGTCGTGTCTTCCTTGCCGTACTTCTCGAGGATGGTCTTCAGGTCGTCCGGCGTCAGGCCGGCGGACTTGGCGGCCTCGGCCTGGGATTCCTTGCTCTGGCCACCGTCGATCGAGACCTGGGCGGGGTTGAAGTAGACCTTGTGCTTGCCGATCTCGGCGCCCATGACCTCGGCGGTGTAGTTCATCTCGTACTTGCCGGCGGCGTCGGTCTGGCCCCAGCTCGGCCGGCCCTGGTCCTTGCTGGTGGTCATCGGCATGAAGTTGACCATCATGTTCGGGACGGGCTTGCCGTTGTACGTGACGGTGCCGGTGACCCTGGCGACCGGCGGGAGGTCGTTCTTGGCGCAGCCGGCGAGGGAGAGGAGCAGGCCGAGCGCCACGGGCGCGGCGATGCGACGGAAGGGGAGGTTGCGGATCATGATTCGTTCGTCTCGGGGTGTCGTCGGTGAAGGGTCCTGGCGATCCCCGGCGGCCACGGGGCCGCCGGGGCTTCGGTTATCGGGCGACCGGCCCGCGATCAATAGGCGTCGGCGGAGACGACTTCACCGCGGTTCCGCGAGAAGAGCGCCCGGTAGGTCTGGAAGTTGATCGTGTTCTTGATGAACCGGACCGACCCGTCGACCATCGAGACGTTGATCCCGCCGGGGTGCTCGCCGATGGCACCTCGAGAGTTCGGGAAGTTCGAGTTCGGCGGGAACGGCTGGCCGTTGTTCAGCTCCGAGGCGGAGGTCATGCCCTGGGAGGCGTGGTGGACCCAGAAGAACTGATTGGAGCCCTGGTTCCTGGCGACCCAGCTGTGCACCGCGTTACGGGTCAGCTCGAGGTGGAGGAACGTGTTGCTGGTGCCATCGGTGACGTCGCGCATGTTGATCGAGAAGTTCCAGGTCCCCATGCCGTCGCTGCCACCGTTGGATCCGCCACCTGGGCGCTCGGGGCAGCAGCCGATGAGCCCCGACCCGGTGTTCAGGCCGTAGTCCTTGAACTCGGTGTTGGGGGTGTTGCCTCGAATCGAGACCGACGGGCAGGTGAAGGTGCTCGGGCAGGCCCGGGCGACGGTCGAGTTGGCGGCGTGTCCCGAGGGGCCGCGCTGATTGTTCGGGCCTCCCCAGCCGCCGGTCGGGCCTTCGGGGATATTGAAGGCGTAGGCCGGCAGGGTGAAGTTGATCGCGTTGAAGACGTTCGTCCCTTCGATGAAGCCCAGCATCATCGCGGGCCAGCCGAAGCTTCCCCAGGGGCAGCAGTTGTTTCTGGGCTCCCGCCACGAGGCCACGTCGGGGAAGACCCCGCCGGCCTGCCAGTTCGGCGAGTAGTTCGCCGGCGGGAAGGCCCCGTGGACGTCGTGGTAATTGTGACACGCCAACGCCAGTTGCTTCATGTTGTTGACGCACTGGGCGCGCCTGGCGGCCTCGCGGGCGGCCTGAACGGCCGGCAAGAGCAGGGCGATGAGCACGGCGATGATCGCGATGACCACGAGAAGTTCGATCAGTGTGAACCCCGATTTCCGACGCGGCATGGGCAATCCTCCAAGAACGGTTGGGAACGAGACCTCTCTCGACTCGGCGACGCGAAGCCGCACCGAAGCCCGCTCCACGACGACCGCGGGAGAGCGACACGGTGCCAGCGGACTGAGTTGCTCGGATGGAACGATCTGAGAAGCAATCATCCATCCCAGAAGGGATGGACATATCGGACACAAAGCGACACGACTTCGCGACGGCCTATACTCTGAACTCAAACGGCGGGGAACGCAAGGGGCCAGTGCGAGCCCAACTTCCGTCCGATGATTCCGACGTCCCGACCGAGATTCGCCGGCCGATCGCCAGGCGGACGCGCCCACGGCGACCCGACTTGACAGCCCTGTTCGATTCGTCGTCATTATCCGAGAGAATCGGCGTCCATCACGCGATGGCGTAAACCCTCGATCGCCGATCGAGATCGAGCGTTCCCCATCCAGCTTGACCGGTCGACGTGATCGTCACGCCTCGTCGATTTGAACGCGGTCCCGCCTGGCGATGGAGTTTCGCGATTCCCTGGAGGTGACTGCTTGAAACCCCGACGAGCCGGTGGTAGGATTTTCACCGCCAGGATCTCTGGCAACGCCATTTCCTTTCGATTTTGACGTCGCGATTCCACTGGTTCCTTGCCCGATCGGCGTTTCTGTTCCGCGGGGTGTGATGAAGGCTTGGGCCCACGACCCTCTGGCGAGGCTCCGGTTCAGTGTGCTTCTGGCACTTCTGACGCTGGGACTTCTCTCGCCATCGGTGGCTCGGGCCGGTTGCTTCAACCACTACGTGACCTATCGGACCCTTCAGGCCGACGCCACGGCCCGGCTGGAAGCGCTGAGCGTCGACCGGACGGCGGCCGACGCTTCCAGGGACGCGCCCAACCCGCGGAAGGCCCCCTGCACGGGCGCGTTTTGCTCGGGGAATCCGGCGACGCCCGTCTCGGCGAACCCTTCCATCGCGCAACGCCTTCCCGATCCCGGGGTGATTCCGGGCTTCGCTCCCGCGTTGACGCGGAGCGGCGGCTTCACCTTCTCTCCGGAAGCCGTCAGTCCGAGGCCCATCGATCGTTCCCTCGCCATCTTCCACCCGCCCCGATCGCTTCCCCTCGCTTCCATCTCTTGACCTTCCTGGCCTCCTGATTCGAGGTCCGGGCGATTCTCGACCGGCGAAATCGTGCTCGTGACGTTTCGACGCGCCGGAATCTGAACACGGTCTTCCGACGTACATTCCCTTTTCCTCGCGGTGTTCCGCCACGGTCGACCCGGTCGCTCGCGTTCCGCATCCCTGACGACGGGGTCCGCGCGGTCGCGGCCGCGCCCTGGTCATCGGTTTCATCACGCAATCATTTTTCGAAATCGAGGATTTCATGCGCCTTTCATCACCTCGGCGTGGTTTCACGCTGATCGAACTTCTCGTGGTCATCGCGATCATCGCCGTGCTCATCGCCCTGCTCTTGCCGGCCGTTCAGGCCGCCCGCGAGGCC
>JBFWRA010000020.1:0-12280 GCA_050249155.1 Isosphaeraceae bacterium
CTGACCCGGACTTCCGTCGAATTCAACCGATGACGATCGCCTCACGACGGCCTGGCCGGCGTGAGGCGGTCGTCTTTGTCCCAGACGCCCGGGAAGGGCCGTAGCAGGGCCAGAGCAAGTGCGCGACGGCGTCCGAGGGCCGCGCGGCGATCCGGTCTTCCAGCCGTCCCAGAAACCGGGCGACCGCCTCGCTTTCTCCGCCGGCCCCGACCCGCCCGATCGGCTCGAAACTCAGGGCGAATCGCCCACCCGGCCGGTGGTTGCAGAACGTGAAAACGACCGGCGTTCCGGTCAGCGACGAGAGGTCCGCCCAGACGGCCAGAAACGCGTGCGACTGACCGAGCAAACGCCCGGGACGGGTGTTCGCGCCCCGCCAGGGAACGTCCCCCGCGAAGTAGACCACCTTGCCCGACCGGACCGCTCCCCGGACCCGCAGGAGTCGCTCGACGCAGTCGGTCGGCCCGAGCCCTCGCCGCAGAAAAAAGCCCGATTGAGGGTCCGCCTCGTCGCGATCGAAGAAGGCTTCCAGCGCTTTTGAGATATGACGGGGCCTCTGGACCATCAGGCGCAAGGGAAAGTCGTTGCGATAAAACCAGTGGAGCGCCGAGAGGTGCGCGCCGAGGTGGGCCCCGACGAGGATCACGCCGCGACCCGCGCTCGCCGCGTCGCGAAGGGCGTCCTCTCCCGAGACATCGAACCGACCCAGGGCCTGGGCGTGGTCGGAGGTCTCCAGGAGGTAGTCTCGCGCCAGGAACCGAAAGAGCCCGGCGGCGAGATCGCGCACCGGCTCATTCTCGGTAAGCTTTTCGAGCGACGAGCCGGCCCGCCGCGCTGCCTCGGTCAAGGCCCTTCGAAACGCGGGGTTGGCCACCCAGGCGGCCCGACCGAGAGATTCGAGGACCGCGTCGGCCCGCTCGGGCCCGAGAGCCCGAAGCGCGGGCAACAGACCGCGATAAAAGTACGTCTTCCAGGTGAAGAAATCGCGCGGCGTCACGTGGTGAACCTCGTCGAGGGCGGTCGCGGGTGCTCAATCGTCAACCGACGTTTAGGAACAAGCCGAGAATCACTTCCCGATTCGTGAACCAAGCCGAGGGTGCCACGTGGTTCGGTATTCCGAACCCGTGGGGTCCCGCCGTGGCCACCGGCACGGGTTCGGCGGACCGAACCACGTGGCACTCCGATCCATCGAGAAATCGGGGAGTTATTTCCGGCCTGTTCCTTACTCCGTCGCCATCAGTGTTCGCTTGAGCGACTGATAGTCGACCTTGTCGGTCGAGGTCCTGGGCAAGTCGGGCAGGAAGGTGATGGTGTCGGGCACCATGTAATGGGGTAGATAGGTGGTGCAGTGCCGCTTCATGGCGATGATCGAACCCTTGTGCGCGGGCTTCATCGCCACGAAGGCCGAGATGGAGACGCCCGACTCGTCCGACTTCGCCACGACCGCCGCGCGATCGACTCCGTCGTGCCGGTAAAGCGCCGACTCGATCTCTCCCAGCTCGATCCGATACCCGCGCTTCTTGACCATGCGGTCGCGACGGCCGTGGAAGACGTGGCAGCCGTCCCCTTCCTCCACCACGAGATCGCCGGTGCGATACCAGAGCGTGCCGTCGTCGGCGTGGAAGAACGCCGCGGCGGTGAGTTCCTTCTGGCCGAAATAGCCCCGCATCACTCCGGGACCGGAGATGACCAGCTCTCCCAGCGTGCCAGACTCGACGTCCTGGCCGTTCTCGTCCACGACCCTGGCCTTCAGCGGCGGGCAGACCGGGCCGATCGGCAACGGCTCGGATCGTTCCGGGTCGAGGCGGTCGGGCACCTTGTACGCGGTGCAGACGTTCGTCTCGGTCGGTCCGTAGAGGTTCCACAGGGCGGCGTTGGGCCAGAGGTTCCGCAGCCGCTTCAAGGGGGCGATCGGAAAGACCTCTCCGGCGAACAGCACGATCCGTGGCTCGGGGAAGTCGGCGCGTTCCAGACCGCCGTACTGCGACATCAGCGCGAGGATCGACGGAGCCGAATACCAGACCGAGAGCCGGCGCTGGGAGAGAAACTCGCCCAGTCGCGCCGGGTCTTTCCCAAGCGTCTCACCGATGACGACCAGCGTCGCCGCGCAACGGCAAGGGACGAAGAGGTCGAACACGGAAAGATCGAAATGAAACGGCGCGTGCGAACTGAACCGATCGTCCTCGCGAGGTCCCAGCGCCGATTCGCACCAATCCAGAAAGGTGAACGCGTTCGCGTGAGAGAGCATCACTCCCTTGGGCTTGCCTGTCGATCCCGAGGTGTACAGGACGTAGGCCAGGTCGTCGGCGTGGTGGTCGGGGGGCAGCGGAGTGGGCGCGTCGTCGTTCATCACGTCCGCCCAGGAGCACTCCTCGCGGGCGGGCCCGCCTGGGCCCTCGACCTCATCGACGACGATCAGGCGAGGCAATGGTCCAGGCCCGGGCCAGGCGTGTTTCAACGCGGGCGCGAGCGCCGCGGCCACGACCACGGCCTTGACTCCTCCATCGGCGAAGATGCCCGCCCCGCGGAGCGCCGGGGCGGTCGGATCGACCGGGACGTACGCGGCCCCCGATCGGAGCACTCCGTGAATCGCCTCCACGGCCTCGATCCCTTTGGGCAGGAACAGGCCGACGCGATCGCCACGTCCGACCCCCCAGCGCGTCAGTCGCGTGGCGAGACGGTCGGCGGCCCGGTCGAGTTCCGCGTAAGTCACTGATCGGCCGGATTCGTCCTCGACGGCCACGTGCTCGGGCCGACGCTTGGCGGACTCGTCCAGGAGCTGGCTGAGGTGAGTCTGTCGTCCGTTCATGGCGGTCAATCCGTGTTCAGAGGAGAGGGAGGAAGAGGTGGGTCAGGGTTGATCGTTGCCCTCGCTGGGGAAGAGCCGAGCCATCATGGCCGGGTCCGCCAGCCAGGCGCGTGTCAGAGCGAGGAAAAGCCGGCGGTGTCCCTGAACGTTGGGATGATCGTCCCAGGGGGCGATCTCCAGCGTGGTGGGGTCGATCCCGTCAAAGGTCGCGGTCAGGTCGTAAAGCGGAATCGCGTGGTGCGCGGCGATCCCCTTGAGACGAGCCAGGGTCGGTTCCCGGGAGCCTGGCGAATCCGCCTTGCCCACGCGAGGGACCGCCAGGGCGATCAGCTCGACCCCGTCGCCTCGGCAGTCCGCCGCGAGGGTGCCCAGGGCGGCGTCGTAGATCGACCAGTAACGCGGCCTGAGCTTCGATTTGAACCGATCCTTGTCGACGAGCCGACCGTCGGGCGTGACGGCGACGTCCGCCGCGGTCAACCCGGCCTGGTTCACCGCGTCACGGAGGAAGCCATAAGGGAGCGGGCCACGACTTCGGAAGACGTCCCCGAGATGAAGCTCCATGAGCCGGGTGTCGAGCATCGTCGCGGAAAAGAGCACTAGGTCCGGAGCGAACCCGCGCGCCTTGGCGCGGTACGTTTCCAGTCGATGAAGAGGACCATACGCGGCGACGGCGAAGTTCAAGACCTCGAATCGACGGCCCGACGACCGCGCGGCGGCCTGGGCGTTGAGCCAGCCTTCGAGCAAGTCCGCGTAGGTCGCGTCGTCGCCGACGCCCCATCCCATGTCGATCGACGACCCGAGCAGGGCGATCCGATAAACGTCCTCGGGTTTCTCGACGGGGTGATATCGGTCACGCATGCCGTGTTGATTCGTGCTGAAGTCGTGACCGAAGAGGCGGACGTTCACGTCGGGCTTGAGCTCGAATTGAAGGAAGTCGGTGTCTGGAAGCTGCCTGACCACGTTGGCGGCCCGGAACCGGCCCTGGTCGACCGCCGCGCCGGTCAGGCGACGGGCCAGACCGGTGTTGTTGGCCTGAAGGTCCTCGCCGTGACCGATCAGGCCCTCGTAGTAACCGCCGCCTCCGCGTTCGAGATCCGCCTTGCTCAGGTGAGTGGATCGGGCGCTGTCGAGGGCGGAACGCGCCCAGGTCCAGCCCGCGGGAAGGGGCGCGACGCCCGCGATCAGCAGGGCGAGGGTCTGGACGAAACAAACGCGGGAGGCCCGGGAGGCCGTGGGTTCGGGCGATCGAGGGGTCATTGGGGTACGGCTCCCCGGCTCCGGTCGACGGACTGGCCGTCGGGGAGCGCGTCGTGATCCTGAGCGGGAATGGGCTTCGCCGCGGAGTCTTTCCCCGGCGCGCCTGCCCAGAGGCGGCTGAACTTGGGAAGTCGTGAGAAGGCTCGGTCCAAGGCGAGGGCGATCCGGGCGTGGCCGTCCGCGTTGGGATGGAAGTCGTCCGGGCCGACGGCCAGCGCGGCGGGCTCGGCCCCCTCATAGGCGTCGGTGACGTCGATCACCACGTCGAACCCCGCGGCCCTGGCCCGGTCGATCATCCCGCGCCGCTCGGCGGGATCGATCGGCTTGCCAACCCTGGGAATCAAGACCCAGACCGTGGGCACGCCGTGCGCCTGGCAGTCCGCGGCCGCCGTCCGGTACACCCCTTCCAGCAGCGCCCAGCGCAACGGCCTGAGCAGCCTTCGATAGGACTCCGAAGTGAGCCCCGGTCGAACACCGGCCGCCGCCAGCACGTCGCGGTACACCGGCGCGTCGAACCCGACGCCGCGGGCGAGGGTTCCCCGAAGCCGCCGCTCATCCCAGCCCACGTCGGCCGGAGTGGCCTCGTAGATCACCACGTCGGGGGCGAAGGCCCAGCCAACCTTGTCAAAATGCGACCAGCGCTGGCCGGGGCCATGTCCCGGAACGGCGAAGTTCAAGATCTCGACGGCGGGACCGCCCGCGGCCCGCGATCGCGCGTCCCAGAGCCGTTCCAGCCGAGGCTCGAACCCCTCGTGGTCATTCACGCCCCAACCCATGCCGATCGAGTCGCCGGTCATCGCGATCCGGAACGTACCGGGCCGGCGTCCCGTCTCGTAAGGTCCGTCGCGCATCCCCAACGCGTTGGTCGACCAGGGGACCTCCCGCGAGGGGTCGCGGATCAGATTCGGCCGAAGCACGAACTCGCGGACGTCGTCGGTCGGCAAGGTCAGCCGATCGTTCTCACCCATCGCCCCGGCGGGTACCCCGGTGATCGGCCGGCCAGGCCCGATGCCGACGCCGCCGAGACGTCGACCGGCGTCGATGATCTGTTCATAATAACCACGCTCCATCCGTTCGGTGTCGGCCCTGCTGGGAAGGTCGTTGCGCAAGGTCTCGCGGAGGCGCAAGGCCAGGGCCGGCGAACGCTCCCCCGGGGCGATCCCCCAGGCCAGCAACGCCAGAAGCCCCGCGAAGGAAGGCCACAGGCTGAGCCGAGCGGACGAGACCATGGTCGTCAAAGCGCTCCCGCGGGACCAAGTGGGGTGAAGGTCGATCGATCAATCCGGGCCGGGCCGAACGGCCCAGCCCCCCTCGTTACGCGAACAGGCCGACGACCTCGGCGACCGGAGCGAGCGACCCGGCCCAGGCGGGGACCTGCCAGGAGCCTGTCATCCCCCGAACCAGCATCGACCACCAGGCGCTCACACTGGGGCTGGACCAAAGGGCCCACAAGACGGTGATCGTGGCGAGGGTGCCCGCGGTCTTGGCCCAAAGAGTCATGCGGGGCCAGAAACCTCCCGCGGCGGCCTTCGGGCGTCGAGTGGCCGACCGCCGGGCGTCGAGCTGGACGTTGACCATCACGAAAAGGCCGAGCACGCCCCAGAACAGAGCGTCGGGCACGCTGAAACCCCAGGAACCCCTCAGCCAGTACGACTGGTAGGCGTGCAGCGCCCACGTCACGAAGAAGACCACGGCCGTCGCCACCGCCAACGCCGCGGGTTGGGGCCAGCGCTTCAAGCGAAAGACGACCGGGTTGAACACGACGCGGACCATGAAATCTTTCCAGTAGATGTTGATCCGTCGCCAGTAGTCGGTGAAGCCCGACGCCAGCAAGAAGTGCCTGTGCGTCTCGGGCAACTGGAACCCGAACAGGTGGAGCATTCCGCAGGCCACGTGGAACTGGCCCGAGACCCGCAGATAGAGCAGGTAGTTGCAGAACAGGTAGCCGACCAGCGCGACCGGTCCGTCGACCTCTTCCGGCGTGATCTGAAGCTCGTGGTACACCAGCCGGTAGAGCAGCAGATGCGTGGTCCCTCGAAACATCATCTGAAGGCCCGACCGCATCGTCTCGTGGACGTCCCTGGCGAAGTAACCGCGCTGGAACGTTCGGTAATCGACGACGGGGAAGTGCATGAACGCGTAATTGGGCAGCAGGAAGAAGTAGCTGAGCGTGTCGATCAGGGGCTCGCGCTTCTTGGCATGCTTCAGCTCATACAAATAAATGACCATTCGGAACATGAACATCGTGGCCACCACGGGCCAGACGTGGGCTGGTAGCGCCGGGATCAGCGTGCCTGGCCTCGCCGCGGCGCAGAGCGCGGCGACGGCCGCGACGATTCCCGCCCGCCAGACCCAGGCCACGGGCAGGTGGCAGGCCCCGATCAGCACGGTGGCCACGCCAAGCGCCGTGAGCGTGGTCGTGGGGTCGAAGATCCAGGCCATCGCCGAGATGGAGAGAGCCACGAATGCCGGCTTTTTCCAGCGAAACGGCAGGAAGTAGTGGATCGGCAGCGCCGCCAACCCGAAGACCGAGAGCGTGAAGAACGCCGGACCCTCGACGCGGAACACCTTGAACACGGCGACCATCAGGGCGAGGTGGCCGAAGATGGCGAGAAAATGGCCGAGGCGGCGCTGGCAATGAACCGGCTCACCTTCAAAGAGTCCCGACCACCTCGTGGCGGTCTCGGGGCGTGAAGGGGCCGTGGTCGTGATCGCGTCGTCCGTCGCCGTCGGGGGGACGGGAGCGTATTGGCGGTGGGGCGCGGTCCTCGCGGAACGGCTCCCCTGGCGTCGGATCTGAGGCCACATCGGCCAGCCCCTCCTGAGTTGGCGTGGTGTGGGCGAGGCCAGCGGTGCAACGCGCGAGTCGAGCGTGCCTTGGCACCGCGGGATCAGAGCTGTCGCGACACGATTCGCGCCCGGACCCCGGCCCGGCGAATCGCCGGCGGGGTTGGGCCGAAAGGTGCGGGGGGCCGGTCCGTCCCTGGACCGGAGATTCCCCCGCTGCGGCCGCGACGTCCCTGTTTCACTCGGAAAGCCCGCCGAAAGTGATTCTGATCGCGTCCAATGGTGATCTGGGGCCGCGACGTCGCGCGGCGAACGCGCCAAACAGGGCGAACTTTCCGCGGAATCCCGAAAAATCTCGCGGTGCGCCGCTCCATCGGCGAGGGCCTTCACCAAAAGGTCCCGGGGTCGTCATGACCCTGTCGTTCGGAGGGGTATACCCGAAGCCTGGAGGCCCTGTCAACCCGACTGAATCGTCCCACGCGGGGTGCCTCACAACCCGTCTTGCCCAAACCGCCGTCGTCTCTCCAGACGCGAGAAAGCGCCGGAGATACGCACCCCCTGAAAGGGTCCAGAGCGGCGGGCGTGCCCGTCGCCACGCCCGCGTCATGAGTCGTCGGGAGGAAACGACTTAAGGTTCCGTGGCGGTGGTCGGTCGGCGACGACGGGCTGACTCGATGGCCCGATCGCGAGGTTTCGCCGAGCCCCGCGCCGCTCTCCGGTTTTCTTCCGGAGCGTCGTTCGGCACATGGGGACGGGGTCAGGGGGCGAAGGGGTCGTTCGGGAACGCTCGGTCCATCAGGATCCCGCGCAGCCGCTGAAAGTCCTCGCGACCCCACAAGGGTTTCAGGTCGGGGTCGTTCAGCGCTGCCGCCAGGCCGTCCCAGCCTGCCTCCGCGGCCCGCTCCAGGAGCTCGAACGCCCTGTCGGCCAGGAGTTGACGCAGCCGAGGGTCGGTGACCCGCCCCGCGCAAATCGCGAGAATCCGAGCCGAACCGTAAAGCCCCCGACCGTCCCGAGGGGCCAAAGCGATGCGCTCCTCAATCAGGTCGAGAACCTGATCGCGGCCCGGACCGGCGGCCAGAAGCGGGGCCAGCGCATCGACGACGTCGATGAAAAGGCCGCGTTCGAACGATCGATCACCGGGAAGATGGATGACGCCTCGGAGGCGTGCCAACGCCTGGGTGAAGTCGTCCACCGCGAGATCGCCTCGATCCCGCTCGACGTGCGACAGGCCGACGTTGAACCACGTCCGGCCAAGCTCGAACGTGACGTCGGCGTCACCCGGCCGCTCCCGAAGGGTTCGCTCACGCAACCCAATCGCCTCACGCCAGTGCGTCTCCGCATCCTCGAACTTTCGGTTCCTCGCCAATGTGTTGCCCAGATTCATCAGGAGACTGGCCAGGATCGAACGCTGCTGGAGGGGAGGAAGCCCGAGCCCGGTCCGTGTCTCCTCCAGGGCTTGCTGGATCATCACCTCGGCTTCCTTCTCGCGTTCTGACCGACTGAGCAGGGACGCGTGGTTCAGTCGCGTGCGGACCAACTCGAACTTGTAACGGGGGACGTCGGGGTAAGTGTCCACCAGGGCCTGGATTTCCCGGTAGGCGAGTTGGAACAGCGCGTCGGCCTCGTCGGGCCGGGCCAGATCGTCCAGGACCAGGCCCAGGTTCGTGGCGACCCGGGCGAAGTCCTCCCGCGACTTCGGGGGCGGGTAGGGCCGTTCGACCGTCGGTCGGTGGATCTCCAGCGCTCTTCGGAACGTCGGCTCGGCGAGCGTGTACCGTTTCGTGTCCCAGTAGATCTTGCCCAGCGCGTTGAGCGCGGACGCCGATGCCGATCGGGCGTGGGGCTCACCCGGGGCCGTCCTTTCGAGACGCTTGAAGAGCCCGATCGCCCGTGCGAGTCGCGACTCCGCTTCACCGAACTCCCGGTATCTCATGCTCAGCAGGTTCGCGAAACTCATGAGCGTTTTCGCCAGGGTGAGCTGAGCGGCGCGGTGGCGTCCGTCTGGATCGTCGAAGACGTTCAGGCGTTCGATCGCCGCCTCGTAGGTCCGCCTGGCCTCGTCGCCGCGCTTGGTTTCGGCCTGAATCACCGCGAGGTTGGCGAGCGCCGTGGCGGACAGCTTTTTCAGCGCGAGGTCGTTCGGCGAACCGCTCTCCAGATCTCTGGCGACGTTCAACGCGTAGATGAATTCCGAGGCGGCGGCATCCCTGCGGCCCAGGTGGCGGAACAGGCCGGCCAGGCTGGCGTGCCCCTTGTACAATCGCAACCGGCCGCGCCGGTCCGATGAGGGAACCGACTGGTAGCTCTCAACCAGGCGGCGATAGAAGTCCATGGCGCGGTCCGACCAGGGCGGCTCGGCCCCGGGTCGGATCGAGGTCGGCCCGGCGCTCTCCGGGCCGCCAGTGATCACCCCGTCGAGCGACGCGCCAAAGGCGTCGAGCGCCTCATTCAGCCAGCCGTCGCTCTCGGCGTCTTTCCGGCTGAGCTCGGCGGCGTGCGTGGCCTCGACGCGTGCCAGGATCGACAGCGCGATCACCCCGACGGTTAGCATCGCCACACCGGAGGACGTCAACACGCGGTGCCGGCGGGCCCAACGCCAGGCGCGCACCCCGATCGAGTCTCGCCTGGCCAGGATCGGCTCGTCGGCCAGCCAGCGCTCCATGTCGGCGGCGAGGGCCTGCGCGTTCGGGTAGCGGTCCCCTGGCGACGTCGCCATCGCCTTCAAACAGATCGCCTCCAGGCCCGGGTCGACCCGGGGATCGACCTTCCTGGGTGGAGGGAAGTCTCCGACCTGGACCTGTTCCAAGTAGCGCGGGCGGTCGGTCGTGTCAAACGGCGCGCGGTTGGTCAGCAGCACGTAGAGGGTGGCGCCCAGGCTGTAGACGTCGCTCAGTGGGCCGACCTGGTCCCCGTCGCCGCGAGCCTGCTCCGGGCTCATGAACCCTGGGGTCCCCAGGACTTGCTCGTCGGGCGTCAGGAGGCTGTGGGGTCCCTCGGGATCGGTCGGAGACTCCCCGGATTCGTCGATCCCATTCGGGTGGCCCGCCGGCGGGTCTCCGCCGCCGATCCCTGAGGCGGGGAGTCGCGACACCTTCGCCAGTCCCCAGTCGATGACCAGGGTCTCGCCAAAAGGCCCGAGCATGACGTTGCGCGGCTTGAGGTCGCGGTGAATCACCCCTTGCTCGTGGGCGTAGGCGACCGTCTCGCAGACGTCCAGGAACCGGCGGAGCAGCCCCAGGAATTCCAGGGAACGTCGGCCAGGCGGTTCCGAGCCGGCGTGGAATCGCTTTACCGCCGACCGCAGGTCCTCCCCGCGGATCAGCTTCATCACATAGTACGGCCGGCCGTCGGGATGCCTGCCCAGGCTGTGGACCGGGACGATGCCAGGGTGTTCGAGGCGTCCTGTGACCCGCGCCTCGCGCTCGAATCGCGACAGGGCCGATCGGCTCGCGCCCCCCTCGCGGTCGAGGACCTCCTTGAGGGCCACCTCGCGGCCAAATTGCCGGTCCAGCGCGACCAGGACTTGCCCGAGGCCGCCCGCGTCGTGCTTGCGTAAGACCTCGTAGCGGGACGATTCGGCCCCGCTCGGGTCGGGATTCGTGTCGACCGACCTCGCCGTCCCCTCAGGGGCCGCTCCGATCTCCCGGATCAACCCACGGTCGACGGTCGACGAGCCGCGAGTCCCCCTCAATTGAAGCGGGTCCCGCTCCAGGGGATCGGCCACGATCCCCGCGGTGGTGACCTCCTCTCGGCAGGCCGGGCACGACTCGAGGTGTCTGGCGACGGCGTCGATCTCCGGCGGAGGAAGTTCGCCCTGGAGAAAGCCGCGGAGCCGCGACGGCGACGGGCAAGGCTCGGGGGCTTCGCGTTCCACGGTTGCGCTCATTTCATCTCCCTCCTCCGGGCGTCGCCGGATACCGTGAGCCGAAATCCTCTCCGAGACCTTTCAGCAGGGCCTTGAGCTCCGCCATGACCCGAGCCTTCGCGACGTGGACCGCGTTCGGAGTCTTCCCGACCCGGCCACAAGCGGTCCGTCGGGCCGACGCGTCCCTTACCGAGGGACGCCTCCGCCAGCTCGGCGTCGCGACAATTTCGTGAAAGACCCGAACAAGCCCTCTCGGGCGAGACGCGGCGTCCCGCGGTCGAGGGGCCGGTCGATCACTTTGGAGTGACTGGCCCCCAACGCCAGGCCACCCCCACGACACTCACTCTCACCCGATTCAGGATGACAATCATGCTCATCGACACGAAGCGGACACCCAAGCTGCTCCTGGGGGTGCTCCTCCCGGCGATCATCGGCGCCATGGGGCCCGCCAACGCCAACGCCGCTTCGCGAGGGTGCCAGTTCATTGGGGCGTCGAAGGCGACCCCCGTCGACGTCACGAACCTCTCGGGCATCCTAACTCAACGCGGGGGATGACCTCCAGGTCTCCCCACCACTCTTCGAGTTCAACCCGGACAACCCGTTCATCAACGCGTCGGACCTCGTCCAGATGTTCGCTCCGGTCCTGAACGGGAACTCGCGAGTGATCGTTTACTTGAGGTGATTCCCACATGATGGCACAGGCATGACGGACCAGTCCGAGTTCTGGGCCGCCTGGGAGACCAGCCGGCCAAACGCGGCCCAAGCGGCGCATCCGCGGCAACTTCCCACGCCGCGTCCGACGAACCGACGCCTGGCTCGCCGAGATCAGTCCCTGAGCGTCGCGGACCGGAGTCGCATGGAAGCCCGGCGCCACCATCGTTCCCGTGCTGGAAGACACGCGCCAAACCTGGACGGTCTACCACGACGTCCTGACGGCCATCCGCGGGTCTGGTGGGCGCGCCGAGCGCCGGGCCCCGCGTGACGTGCTCGGCAGCCGGTAAGCCCCCCGGCACCCTCTGAGTGCGGCCGGGACTTCCCTCCGGCCTCATTCGCGCCATGGCGCCCTCGGCACCGTGAGTCGGCTTGCCTTGTCGGTCTGGGGCGACTCGGGTATCGTGCGGCCACCCAGGGCGGTCGAGCAATTCGTTTCGATCCGCCGCGCGCCTCGGCCATGGAAAGATTCCGTGCGAGGCCGGATGGGGTCGGGCTTCAAGGAGGGGGCGATGACCACGACGGGGGACCTGTCCGGAGGGAATTGGCTCAAACGATGGGGGCCCGAGGCGCTCCTGGCCGCGCTCGCCGGGGCCATCTTCCTCGGATTTCTCGGCTCGGTCGACCTCTGGGGCAAACGCGAGCAGCGCTCCTCCGCCGAGGCGATCGACACCATCGACCACGGTCACTGGCTGGTCGCCCAGATTCAGGGGAGGCCCAGGCTGGAGAAGCCCCCCCTGCCGCGCTGGACCATCGCCGGGCTCATGACCCTCACCGGCCGTCGAGACGAATGGGTGCTCCGGCTCCCCGGCGCGCGCTCGGCTCTGGGGATGGGGGGGGTGGTCTACGCC